>RKAY01000122.1 GCA_014846205.1 Collinsella aerofaciens
TGCATAGACAGCGCCCCTGTAAAGGCGGCATGCTCCCTACGCCAGCATTAACTGACAGGTTCAAAGGATTGGGCCCCATGCCCTCTCAGCCTTGTGGTTTGCACCGCCGGCACTCCTGCATCGAATCTGTTGCTCCCTATACTAACGCACCTGCCAAAAAGGGACAGGTTTATTTTGGTGGGTGACAACTGGGGTGCGGTATTTTCCCAGATAAAACCTGCCAAAATAAACCTGTCCCTTATTGGTAGGTCGTTACAATGGTTACGGTGAAAATGACGGGGGACCTTATGATTAAACTTGTGCTGACCGATATGGACGATACGCTGATTCCGGCCGGGCATGACGGCGCCAGCGACTACGCCATCGAGGGCATTCATGCCATGCAGGCGGCGGGTCTGCACTTTGGCCCGGTTTCGGGTCGCCAACCGTCCGCGATGGGCTGGATGTTCAAAAATTGTTCCGAGTGCTTTTCGACCGGTGCGTTCTGCAACGGCCAGGTCATGTTTGTGGACGGCGAGGTGGTAGCCTCGCATGCGACCGACAACGCCGCCCTGATGCGCTTGGCTGACTACTTGGAGCAAGAGACCGACGATACGTATCTGAAAGTCTACAGCCTGGGCGATGATTTTTGGAATAACGATGCCTATTGTGTGACGAGTGATCCCGAGCGCGTTCGTCGCGCCATGGAGTCGGGCGGCAACGCATGGCTCAAAGGCGAAGAGGCCCCGTGCCGTCCTGTTGTCGATGATGCCCCGGTATACAAGGCGAATATCTGGAGTGCCCGTTCGCGTGAGGAGCTCGCAAGGCTACGCGAGCGCGTTGCCGCTGAGGTGCCGGAACTCTCGCTCGTGTTTCCCAACAATCGTGTGCGCCTATTCGACATTCTTCCAGCAGATTGGGACAAGGGTTGCGCTGCACTGGAGCTGGCGCGCGCTTTGGGCCTGACGCTCGACGAGGTGGCCGTATTCGGCGATTCCGATAACGATCTGCCCATGATCGATGCCGTTCCCAACTCCGTCGCAGTCGCCAATGCCAACGAGGCCGTCACGGCTGCCGCGCGCTGGCATATCGGCGCTGCGGCAGATGATACGGTCGCCGGGGCTCTGCATCAGATTGCCGCCTGCGCCGCGACGTGGGAGATGCCGCCGTTTATGTGTCAGGTGGACGCGGCAGGTTTCGGCATTACGACCGTCTAGGGAGAAAGTCATGAAGCTTCAGCAACTCAGGTATGTTGTTAAGGTTGCCGAATGCGGCAGTATCACCGAGGCCTCGCGCCGGCTCTTTGTGTCGCAGCCTTCGATTACCGCGTCGATCCGCGATCTCGAAAACGAGATGGGCGTGCACATCTTTGAGCGCACCAACAAGGGCGTCATTGTGTCCGAGGAAGGCGAGACCTTCTTGGGCTACGCGCGCCAGGTGCTCGACCAGGCCGACCTGCTCGAGGGTAAGTACAAGGGAGCGTCCGAGCAGGTGCCGCACTTTAGTGTGAGCTGCCAGCATTATTCCTTTGCCGTTAACGCGTTTGTCGACGTGATCCGCGAATTCGATGCCGCGCGCTACGACTTTACCCTGCGCGAGGAGCAGACTCACGAGATTATCGAGGACGTCGCGCATATGAAAAGCGAACTGGGCATCCTGTACTTATCCGAGCATAACCGCGAGGTTATCGAGCGCATGCTCGCCGCCAACGAACTCGTATTCGAGGGGCTCTTCTGCGCTGCGCCGCATGTCTTTGTATGCGCCGACCATCCATTGGCGGACCACGCCAGCGTGACACTCGAAGATCTCGAGGACTATCCGTTCCTGTCCTATGAGCAGGGCAGCTATAACTCATTTTATTATTCTGAGGAGCTGACCTCGACGTTTGAGCGCCGCAAGAATATCCGTGTGCGTGACCGTGCGACGCTGTTCAACCTAGTTATGGGCCTTAACGGTTACACGGTGTGTTCGGGCGTGATCAGCCATGAACTTAACGGTCCCGGTATTATCTCGATTCCGCTCGATGTGGACGAGTACATGGAGATCGGCATTATCACACGCAAGAATACGACGCTCACGCGCTATGGGCAGGCCTATATCGACGCGATCCGTCAGCACATCTAGACTGCTGCGTTCTGCACGGGTCAAATCTCTTTGTGGCAGTCCAGACTAATATAGGAAGCATCTATATCAAACTGTTATAAACGTATATTTTACGATGGCCATATGAACGCTCATACTGTGTCCCAGTAAAGCAACCAATGCAAAGGGAGATATCTATGAGCACTTCAATTCAACCGAACGCGCCGTTTCGCGCCGATATCGTCGGCAGCTTTCTTCGTCCGCAGGCCGTAAAGGACGCCCGCGCTGCCTATGCGGCAGGCACGCTTGATGCCGAGGGGCTTAAGGCCGTCGAGGACGAGGCCATTCGCGATTTGGTGGCAAAGCAGAAGGCCGCCGGCCTGCAGGTGATCACCGATGGCGAGTTCCGCCGCAGCTATTGGCATCTCGACTTTATGTGGGGGCTTAACGGCGTCGAGCATCGTGCCTCTCGTACGGGCTATATGTTCCACGATGAGGAGACTACCGCCGACACCGCTGTTGTAACCGGTCCCATCAGCGGCGAGAACCATCCGTTCGTCGAGCACTTCAAGTTTGTCAAGGCGCTTGAGGGGGAGGGCCAGGTCGCGCGTCAGACCATTCCGGCGCCGATTCAGACGTTCTCCGAAGTCACGCTCGACCGCTGCGATGGTCAGCAGGAGAGTCTGCGTGCCGTCTACAAGACCGACGAAGAGCTCGCCGATGCCATCGCCGCAGCATATCGCACCGTGATTGCCGACCTGTATGCCGCAGGCTGCCGCAACATCCAATTTGATGACTGCACCTGGGGCATCTATTGCGATAGCGACTTTGTGTCCAAGACCGGCATGAGCCCGGTTGACCTGCAAAAGGTGAGCGAGCTGGGCGTGGCGCTCAACAATGCCGCCATCGCGGGCAAGCCCGACGATCTGGTCATCAACACGCACGTGTGCCGCGGCAACTATCACTCCACGTATGCCTTCGAGGGTGGTTATGATCCCATTGCACCGTACCTGTTTGCGCGCGAGGATGTCGACGCGTTCTATCTTGAGTTCGATACGCCGCGCGCCGGTGGCTTTGAGCCGCTCAAGTACGTCGCTCCCGGCAAGAAGGTCGTGCTGGGCCTGGTGACCACCAAAGCGCCAGAGCTCGAGGACGAGGATACCATCGTCGAGCGCATCCGCGAAGCTGCTAAGTATGTGCCGCTCGAGAACCTGTATCTGTCTCCGCAGTGTGGCTTTGCCAGCTGCGAGATCGGCAACAAACTGACCGAGGATGAACAGTGGGCAAAGATCGCGCTGGTCAAGCGCATTGCCGAGCGCGTTTGGAGATAGCAGTACCGGTCACGGTCGGTGACTGTGTGCCGGGGCTATATTTAGCGCGTCAGTATCCATCGAATGCCACGTGCCATGCGCAGGTCGGTTTGGGCAAAGTGGTTGCCGGGGTTGAGCTCCAGTGTCGTGGGGATACCACATTCGCCGAGGAGCTCTTCCATTGCGCGCGTGTCGTCGAGTACGTGCCGCATCATGCGGTTGGGCGTCTTGGTCTCTTTTTTGCCGAGCGACAGATAGACGGCATCGGGCGCGTTCGGCATCGTGTGCTCGTGCGCGTAGTCGATAAAGCCGGGGAACCACAGCGACCCCGATGCACTCGCCGCGCGGTCAAAGGTATCGGTTTGCCAGAGGGCCCAAAGCGAAAAGAGGCCCGCCAATGAGTAACCGGCAATGCCGCGCCAGGTAGGCGGGCAGAGAAGTGATGATTCGACCTGTGGGATTATCTGATTCAGCAGCTCATCGAGAAACCCAGACGCCTGCCCGCCAAAGGGCTCGGCATCACGCACGCATCCGTCGCATGCCCAGGGGCTCAGCTCGCGATTCCAATCGAGCCCGCCAATGGCGACAAGGGTGAACGGTGGGCAGTCGAGCTCTCGGCAGCGCTCGTAGACTCCACTACCGTCGCCCATAACTACGGGGAGGTAGATGACGGGCGCGCCTTCCGCACACTCTGAATAAACGGTTGTCTGCTTTTGGCACGCTTTCATGACGGGCTTCTCTCTGCATTTCGACATCTACAAACACGATTGTCGCACGTCGGTGTAGGGATCGTCGCTAAAAGAAAGGCGCAGAGCCGCTTGGTGCGACTCTGCGCCCTATGGTTTTGCTTTGGCGGGCTGTGCCGTTATGCCACGAAGAAGTAGACGAGGAAGGCAAGGGCTGCGATCCACATGAGCGGCTTGATCTTGGAGGCCTCGCCCTTAAAGAGCGCGACGATCACATAGGCGATAAAGCCCAGGCCAATACCGGCAGAGATGGAGTAGGTGAAGGGCACGCCGGCGACAATCATGAACGCCGGGAAGCCCTGCGACACGTCGGACCAGTCGATCTCGGAGGCCTCGCTCATCATGAGGTAACCGACGTAGACCAGGGCACCGCAGGTGGCGGCGCTGGAAACGATGGAGACGATGGGGGAGAAGAAGGCGGCGAGGATAAACAACGCACCGGTGGTGACGGAGGTGAGGCCCGTGCGGCCACCGTCGGCGGCGCCGGACGTGGACTCGACGAAGGTGGTGATGGAGGAGACACCCATAAAGCCACCGGCGGCGGCGGCCACGGAGTCAACGACCAGGATGGGGCGGATGTCCTCGACATTGCCGTCCTCGGTCAGGAACTCGCCCTGCTTGGCGACGGCCATCGCGGTACCCATGGTGTCGAAGAAGTCACTCATGAGCAGCGAGAAGGCGACGACGAGCAGCATCGGGTCGGTCAGGACCTTCACGATGGCCATGTTGCCGTCGGCAGTGCTGGAAAACGGAGCGCCGAAGGTCGAGAAATCGAGCGGGGCGATGAGGCCCTCGGGGGCATGGGTTACACCCAGCGGGATACCGGCGATAACGGCGACGATGATGCCGATGAGCAGCGAGCCCGGCACGTTGCGGGAGGCCAGGGCGACCGTCACGACGATGGAGATGATGCCGACGATAAAGGTGGGGGAGGTGACGTCGCCCAGGCCGACGAGCGTACCGGCGCCAGCGGTGATGATGCCGGCGTCGCACAGGCCGATCATGGCGATGAACAGGCCCAAGCCAACCGAGATGGCGTGGCGCAGGACCACGGGGATGGCATCCATGATGGCCTCGCGCAGGCCGCACAGGACGAGCAACAAGATGACGACACCCTCGAGAAAGATAACGCTCATGGCTACGTGCCAGTCGCCGCCGCACATGGTGGTGGTGATGCCCGCGATCATGGCGTTGATGCCCAGCCCTGACGCGCAGGCGAGTGGGCGGTTTGCGAAGATGCCCATGCAGATGGTCATGATGCCGGCGCCCAGGCAAGTGGCGCAGGCGAGCGCTCCCGCATCGATGCCGGCGCCCGAGAGCACCGCGGGGTTGACGGCAATGATGTAGGCCATTGCCAGGAACGTTGTCAGTCCAGCGCGAAGTTCGGTCCCGATTGTGGACTTGCGCTCGCTGACGTGAAATAGTTCGTCCATGCACACCCTTTCCTTGTTCGGCCCCGAGTTTAGGCCGATTGACACGAACTTACTTACTATATCGCCTTTACAACCTTGCTGTTCCTCGCATGTCGATGTTCGGCGCTTTGTAATGGACGGGCGGTATTTTCCGTATGAAAATGTGTAGGTACCGTATACTTAAGCAGTTACAACGACCCCTATGGAGGAATGCATGATTAAAGAGCTCTGCCACGACGAGGCTATTCTGTCCCAGCGTTGCGAGGTCGCGACTGTCGAGGACGAGTCGGTGGCGCAGGACCTGATCGATACCATCAAGTCGCTCGACGATGCCGGCTGCCTTGCCGCCAACCAGATCGGCGTCACCAAGAAGGTCTGCGTCTACCTGGACGATGCCGGCGAGCCCCATGTGCTCTACAACCCCCGTCTGGTGTTTGGCCTGGGTGCCAGCAAGATGGAGGAGAGCTGCCTGACGCACGAGGAGATCACCAAGTCTACGCGCTACATCAAGTGCAAGGTTGCCTTTGACCAGATCGTCGATGGCAAGATGCGCGAGCGCAAGCAGGACTTCGTCGGCTTCGAGGCGCAGATGATTCAACACATGATTGACCACTGTCTAGGAAAGTTGGTCTAAGGGGACCAAAGCACCGCACCTTGCCGCTCAATCGTCGCTCGCGTACCTTAAGTACGCTTCGCTCCTCTTTTGTGGCAATCTGCGGCACTTTGACCCCTTAGACGACCTGCGGGGTTAATTTGGTTGAGTTTATCCTGATTGAATAGTCCGGGCGTGACATTGTTGTCATGTCCGGGCTTTTTTGTTTAGGGCCCCTTTAAATTGGTGACAATGAACTTAGCAAGAACGTAAAGCTAGGAGGCGCTATGTGCACGAGTATTCGATTTACCGATAATTCTGGCAACATGTATCTGGGCCGCAACCTCGACTGGAGCTTTGACTACGGCGAGCAGGTTCGTGTGATGCCCCGCGGGTTCCACATCCCGTATTCGTTTATCGACGACACGACAGCGGCACACGCGGTAATCGGCATGTGCATCGATTACAAGAACTATCCCATGTTTTTCGACTGCGGCAACGATGCGGGCCTGGCGGTGGCGGGCCTCAACTTTCCCGGCTATGCCGAGTATGCCGAGGGCCCGGTTGATGGCAAGACCAATATCGCGGCCTACGAGTTTCCCCTGTGGGTGGCGTCGACGTTCTCGACGGTCGATGAGGTCGAGGTGGCGCTGCGTGACGTGGCGATCGTGGCCAAATCGGCGGGCGAAGGCCTAGGCGTGTCGCTGCTCCACTGGATTATCGGTGACGACCAGCGCAGCATTGTGGTCGAGATGATGGCCGACGGCCTGCATGTGTACGATGATCCGGTTGACACCCTTGCCAACCAGCCGACCTTCCCGTGGCACATGGAAAACCTGCGCACCTATATCACCGCCACAAACGATTTTCCGCAGACGGCGACGTGGCGCGGCGCCGAGCTTAAGCCCTATGGCGCGGGTGCCGGCATGCGCGGCATTCCCGGCGACTGCTATTCGCCGAGCCGTTTTGTAAAGGCGGCGTACCTCAATGCCAATTATCCGCAAAAGGAGAGCGAGGCCGAAAACGTGATTCGCATGTTTCGCTCGCTCGAGGGCGTGATGATGGTCGAGGGGGCGTCCAGGATGGGCGATGGCAAGTTCGAGAAGACCATCTACACCGGATGCTTTAGCGCGCGTACGGGCAATTATTACTACGCGACGTACGAGGACCCTTCGATTCGCTACGTGAGCCTGATGGATGCCGAGGGTGCGAGTCCCGATAAGCTCGTGGTTCCCGAGCCGCGCCGTTCGTAGCCGATAGCTTTACTGCAATGCAATGCGGCCCTGCATCTCCTGTGAGGTGCAGGGCCGCTGTCATCGATGTGCGACGTCGCTAGAAGTTAGCGTCGTTGAGTTGTTCGCTCTCGAGGCCGTCGAGTTGTTGCTGTTCGGGCGTCTCGGCGACGCTCTCGAGCAGCTCGGTGGGGTCGACGTTCATGTCCCTACCGGCTTCGTTGCCGTTGACCAGGTCGCCCGAGAAGATATCGACATCCATTTCCTCGGCTTCCTCGATCTGAACCTCGAGCGGCACCTGGGTGCGTACGAGTTTGACTGCCGGACGCATACGGGCAAAGAGGGGCACGTACTCGATGATGATGGCCGAGTTCTCGAGACCATACCAACGTGCCGGGCTTCCGCAGGCGCGGCGGACGGCGTACTTGATAGCCATGACGCGATGGTCGTTGCGGTTGATGTCCGTCTCGGGGGCAAGCATCTTGCGTAGCATGCAAAAACGGAAGTCGCCCACGTTGCCGCGCGTCTCGTAGATGGAGTAGGTGTGGTGCTGCGGCGGCAACTCACCCGATGCCATCAGGTCGCCAACGATCTGGCGCAGGTAGGCATTAACGCGCTGGTTGACCTTAAAGCCCAGGTTCAGGCGCACGCGGAACAGGAAGTCCGTGCCAAAGGTCTCAACGGAGTATTCGTGCGTATAGGGCTCGTCGGTAACGTGCACGTTGATGAACCAGTATGCCTTGGCGCGCTTGGGATGCTTGTCCAAGATGGAGTAGAGCACGTCGCGGTCGAGTGTGAGCGGGTCGGGGCTGTTGGTGAGGAACACCAGATTGTCGGCGAGCACGGGATAGGTCTCGTCACTGCGCAGGCGATTGAGCTGGTCGATGTACTTGGAGACGGGCAGCAGAATCGTCTGCGTGCGCTCGATGGCGGTGCCGCGGCGCCACACATACATAAGGCCAAACAGCAGCGAGGCCAGGAAGATCATGACGTAGCCGCCGTCAAAGAACATGGTGAGGCACGAAGTGAAGAAGCACAGCTCAATGGCACCAAAGAGCAGGGCGAAGACGCAGGCACCCAGCTTGTGTTTGAGGATGCCGGCGATGTAGCTCGTCAAAAGCGTCGTGGTCATGAGCATGGTCACGGTAATGGCGAGGCCGTAGGCGCTCTCCATGCGCTCGGAGTTCTGGAACAGCAGCACGATGAAGATGCAGCCGACCCACATGATGTTGTTGACGAGCGGAATATAGAGCTGGCCCTTGGTGTCGCTGGGGTAGTGGATGCGCAGGTGCGGCATAAGGTTGAGACGCGTGGCCTCGGATACCAGCGAGAACGAGCCGGTGATGAGCGCCTGCGAGGCGATGATCGCCGCTACGGCCGAAAGCACGATGGCAAAGGGGCGCAGGGGCTCGGGAAGCATCATATAGAACGGGTTGACGATATCCATCACGAGCATCTGGGGGTTGGAGTTATTGGCGAGCAGCCATGCCCCCTGACCCAGATAGTTGAGGATGAGCGCTGCCTTAACAAACGGCCAGGATGCGTAGATGTTGGCCTTGCCCACATGACCCATGTCCGAGTAGAGCGCCTCGGCGCCGGTCGTTGACAGGAAGACAAAGCCGAGCACCATAATGCCCGAGTGGTTGATGGGCGAGAACAGGAACATGATGCCGCGGATGGGGCTGAGCGCGCGCAAGATGGACAGGTTGCCGAGCATGTTGAACAGACCGGCACCAGCCAAGAACAGGAACCACAGCGTCATGAGTGGGCCGAACAGCTTGCCGATCGACGAGGTGCCGGCACGCTGCATGGCAAATAGGCCGCAGATAATGATGATGGTAATAATGATGACGTTGGTTTGCCCGTCACCCAAAAGCGCGTGGCCCCACTCGATGGTGCGCAGGCCCTCAATGGCCGTGGTGACCGTGACCGCGGGGGTGAGGATGCCGTCGGCGAGCAGCGCCGCGCCGCCGATCATGGCGGGGAGAATCAGCCACGGCGCCACCTTGCGCACGAGACTGAACAGAGCGAAGATGCCGCCTTCGTTGTGGTTGTCGGCCTTCATGGCGATTACCACGTACTTGACCGTGGTCACGAGCGTCATGGTCCAGATGACGAGCGAAAGCGCGCCCAGAATCATATCCTCGCTGACGGTGCCGATGCCGCCGTTGTTGGCGACGATTGATTTCATGGTGTACATAGGGCTCGTGCCGATGTCGCCATAGACGACGCCGAGCGTAACGAGCAGCATGCCAGCGGAGAGGGGAATGGCTCCGTGCCCGCCCTGCCCATGCCGGCCTTGGAGGTTTGCCTCCAATTTGGTGTGTGCCACGTGGACTCCCTTAGACATCCGGTTATCCGTCCTGAGTAGATAACTTATATGCCGCTTTTATACATACAAGAGCAGTTTGGCACATCAGGTTGTTTTAGACAATAATTCCCCATCTGGGGATTATTCATGTACGCAGGTAGCATTTTAAAGCAGGGGCGCATCCGCTGAATGGCGTGCTGCAATGTGAGAACTGCGGACACGCCCCGGCTTTGAAACTGAATGAAGAGGGGGCTTTTAGGCGCGTGCTGTCTGGGCGATGCCGGCTTTGGCGCCTGCGCGTTTGTCGGCGAGTTCGCAAAAGAGCGCGCCGCCGATGATAAGTGCGGCGCCCATCAGGCGGACCGGTGTCATGGCTTCGCCCAAAAGGGCGGCCGAGAACACGACCGCCGAAAGTGGCTCGAGGTAGCCGACGACCGCGACGGTCTGTACGGGCAGTTTGGCGACGGCGCTAAAGTAGAGCAGGCAACCGATGCCGGTATTGACGACACCGAGCATGCCGACGGCGCGCCAATCAATGCTGGCGGCGACACCGGCGGACAGGAATGGGGGGATGCCCTGCGTGATGAGTGTGAGGGTCAGCGCGGTCACAAAGGCGGCGCTCACCTGGAGCGCGGAGTTTTCGAGGCCTTCGATGTGTGGCGCACCCTTGCTGGCGATGACCATCAGCGCGTAGCAGAAGGCCGAGGCGATGCCGCAAGCGATACCTGCAATGGGCATATTGCCACCTAGACCTTGTGCCGCAATGAGAAAAGCACCGCACGCAACGGCGATAAAGCCGGCGATTTTGCCGCCGGTCAGCTTTTCGCCAAAGATGAGCGGGGAGAGCGCCATGACAATGATGGGGCCGCAGTAGTACAGCAGCGAGGATATACCGACGCCGATCGTCTGGTAGGCGCGGAACAGAAAAATCCAGCTGGCGCCCAGCGCGGCTCCCGAGAGGAGGAGGGCTGCTGCTTCGCGGGGGCGAGATGGCGCCTGCAACGTATGGCGTTGGGTGATGATGAGGATGGCGACAAGCGAGAGTGCGCCCAAAAACGTGCGGAGTAGCACGATATCGGAGCTCGGCAGCGCGATGGCAGCGGCGATGACGCCGTTGGAGCCAAACAATAGCAATGCTGCTAAGTACGTAAACAGTCCGTTGTTCATGCGCTGACATCCCCTCTATATCTGAGCATGTTCACTATGGGTGAGGTGGCTTTAGAAGAAAAGCGAATATAATGCATGGATAACATGACAAAAACTCATGCAAAGGTGGAGGGATGGCTTGGAAACGAATATTCAAAAGATGCAGGTGCTGCTGGAGACGGTGCGCGCCGGAAGCTTTACGCGTGCTGCCGAGCGCTTGAGCTATTCGCAGTCGGGCGTGAGCCGTATGGTGGCCGATCTTGAGGCCGACTGGGGCTTTAAGGTGCTTGATAGAAGCCGCGAGGGCGTAGTGCTTTCTGCCGATGGACGGCAAGTTATGCCAGCGGTCGAGGCGTTATGCGAGGAATTTGTTCGTTTGCAGCGACGGGTGGATGAGATGCGTGGGCTCATGCGCGGCAAAATCTACATCGGTACGTTTTCGAGCGTGGCGACCCACGTGCTGCCGCCGGTGATCGCGCGCTTTCGCGCCGATCACCCGGACGTCGATTACGAGCTGCTGATGGGTGATTACTCCGAGATTGAGCAATGGGTGGCGGAAGGCCGCTGCGACCTGGGCTTTATTCCGCGTGAGCCACGCGGCGCCGGCATGGCGTCGCGGCCGTTGGTACAAGACGAGCTGATGGCCGTGGTGCCTGCGGACTCCTCGCTTGCCACCGCGGAGGTCGTCTCTCTTGCCGATTTGGCCAACGAGCAGTTTATTCTGCTGGAACGCGGCACCGATGACGAGATTACGCCGCTGTTTCGTCGGGCGGGACTGACAGTGCGCTCAAAACTGTCGACCTGGGATGACTATGCGATTATGGCCATGGTCGAGGACGGCCTGGGCGTGAGCATTCTTCCCGCGCTCATCTTGCGCCGCTGTCAGTTCGATGTTGCCGTGCGTTCGCTCGAGGGGCATCCCCATCGGCAAATCAATGCGATATATCGCGCGACTGATGTTTCGCTTGCCGCCGCCCGATTCCTTGAATACCTCTAAACGTGTACACGTCATTGTCCGCCTTGGGCAAATCTTGGAGTTCGGTACATTTTCTTATGAAATTGAACTTTCGAATGAGGTGCCGCGCTATACTGCTGCCTAAATTGAACCTTGGTTCAATTCGTGTTCTATAAATTGAACTTTGCCAGCAAGGAGGTTCCTGTGGCCCAAGAGACGTTTAGCGATCGCCTGCGACAGGCTATGTCCGATCGCGACGTTCGACAGTCGGACGTGATTCGTGCATCGGAGATGTTCGGCAAAAAACTCGGTAAGAGTCAGATGAGCCAATATGTGAGCGGCAAGACGATCCCGCGGCGCGATGTGGCAGAGCTGCTTGCCCGCATTTTGGAGGTCGATGTTACCTGGCTGCTCGCCGGTGACGCCGATCAAAGCGAGGCATCATCGCCCCGCAACGTTTCTAGGCCCGAACCCCATCCCTCAGCTCAAATTCCAAGGAGCACCACCATGCGTACTTTTTCTAAATCCACCAAGCTCGATAACGTCCTGTATGACGTGCGCGG
>RKAY01000125.1 GCA_014846205.1 Collinsella aerofaciens
ACCTCCTGCGCGTCGAGCAGCGTATCGAGCTCGGCATCGTTGCTGATCAATACACTCAACGGGACTCCTTTCGGTCGCGCGAGCGCTGCTCACGCACATCATCATAAGCATCATAGGCCTCGACGATCCTGCCCACCAGGGCATGGCGCACCACATCGGCGCGCTCCAGGTGCGAAAACGCCACATCGTCGACTCGGCCCAAAATCTTCTCGACGTCGGCCAGGCCGCCGCGACGACCCACCAGATCACGCTGGCTTAAATCGCCGGTAATCACAAACTTGGAGTTAAAGCCCAGGCGTGTCAGGAACATCTTCATCTGCTCGGGCGTCGTGTTTTGTGCCTCGTCGAGTACCACGAAGGCGTCGCTCAGCGTTCGGCCGCGCATGTAGGCGAGCGGGGCAATCTCGATCACGCCACGCTCCATAAGCTCATCGGTACGTTCACGGTCCATCATGTCAAACAGGGCATCGTAGAGCGGACGCATGTAAGGGTCGATCTTTTCCTCGAGAGTGCCGGGCAAAAAGCCCAAATTCTCCCCCGCCTCGACAACGGGCCGCGTAAGGACCAGGCGACCCACCTCGTGGCGCTTGAGCGCGGCAACGGCGAGCGCCATGGCAAGATAAGTCTTACCGGTACCGGCGGGGCCCAGGCCAAACGTGATGGTATGCGAGCGGATGGCGTCAACATAGCGCTTTTGGCCGAGCGTCTTGGGACGAATGACGCGGCCGCGATACGACAGCAGCACGTCATCGCGCAGCGACGAGGCGTCGTGCTCGCCATCGCGCAGAACAGCCAAGCAACGCGAGACGTCGTCGGCAGACAGCGTGCGACCAGCAGCCGCCTCACGAAAAGCATGTTCGAAAAAACGCGCCACGAGTTCGACCTCGTCCGGGTCACCGCTCACGGCAATCTGGTCACCGCGCGCAACCACATGGGCGCGAACCAAGTCTTCGAGCGCGCGAAGGACAGCGTCGCCGGCGCCCAAGACGCGCGAGGGGTCAATCCCCTCGGGAACGGTAAGTCTAATCTTCGAGGCTTCCATGGACCTCCCTGCGAGCATGGACTAAGCCGGAATCGTCGACTCCGATGATAGCAACATCGAGCAGACACGGGGCCTTGAGCCCGCAGACATCGTCAAGACGGGCATGATGGAATGAGCCGAGCGTCAGGTTGTCGCCATACTCGAGCACCGCACGCTCGACCGTGCCCACGCGGCGGCGGGCATCGGCAATCGCAAGTTCCTGTGCGGCAGCACGCATACGGCGGCTGCGTTCGGCCATAATCTCGGGCGGGACCTGATCGGGCATATCGGCTGCAAGTGTGCCGGGACGCTTACTATAGCGGAAGACATGCATGCGCGAAAAGCCCACGCGACGGCACAACGCCAGCGACTCCTCGAACTCCTCGTCCGTCTCACCGGGGAAGCCGACAATGACGTCGCAAGAAAGTGACGCCTGCGGCAGATTGGCACGAATCATGCGCACCGTGTCCTCAAAGGCCTCCGCGCTATAGGGACGACCCATGCGATGCAGGGTCGCCGTACAGCCGGACTGTACGGGAAGATGCAAGAACGGCGCGATGCGCTGCGGATAGCGCGCCATCACCTTGAGTAGGCGCTCGGAGATGTCCATGGGCTCCACTGAGGAAATGCGCACGTGGGCAATTGCGGTGCGCTCCATAATGGCCTCGAGCAGCTCATCGATCTCCACATGTTCGTCAGTCGCGCTCTTGCCGTCATAGGCGCCCAGGTTCACGCCAGTCAGCACCACCTCGGGCACACCGGCCTCTTGGGCCTCGCGCACTTGCTCGAGCACGGACTCGACGGGCACGGAGCGCTCGGGGCCGCGTGCCTTCCACACGATGCAATACGTGCAGCGGTGATTGCAGCCGTCTTGGATCTTCACACCCAGACGCGAGCGCCCCAGAGCATTGACCACATCGCTGTCGCTGCAGGCGGCCACACTATCGGATTCGACACCCAGCACCTCGCAGACACGCTCGGCGACATCGATTTTCGACGGCTCGGCAATGACGCGGTCCGAAAGCTCTAATAGCTCTTCGGGATGCAAGTTGACAACGCAGCCGGTCACGACCACGTAGGGCTCACCTGGATATGACAGCGCATGACGGACGGCCTTGCGGGTCTTAGCCTCGGCCTCGCCCGTCACAGCGCAGGTATTGATTACGATCAGGTCGGCATCCTGGGGCTCCACCATCGCAAAGCCCTGGCGCATAAGATCGGCAGTGATACGGTCGGACTCAACCCGGTTGACGCGGCAGCCAAGGTTGACGACGGAAATATGGGGTGCGAGCAAGCGGGCTCCTTAATCGAGGATATCGTCGAGGGCGCTCTTGATACGATCGGTTACCGACTTCTTGCCGGAAGCAACGTCATCGCCCATCTCGTCGGCAAAAGCGCGGAGCAGCTCGCGCTGCTTGTTGGAAAGGTTCGTGGGAACGACCACGCGCAGCTGCACGACCAGACGACCGCGTGAGCCGCCACCGCCGATGCGCGGCATGCCGAAGTTGTTGACGCTGACGGTGTCGCCATACTGTGTGCCAGCGGGGACGCACACCTTGACGACCTCGTCGGGCATAATGCCCTCGACCTCAATCTCGCAGCCAAGCGCGGCTTGCGCGATGGAAATATCGCTCACCAGGTACAGGTCGTCGCCGTTGCGCTTAAAGCGCTCGTGATCGGCGACGCGCACGTTGACGATCAGGTCGCCCGAGGACTCGCCACGAAGGCCGGCCTCGCCAAAGCCGCTCACGCGCAGCTGGCGACCGGTCGAGACGCCGGCGGGAATATCGATGTCGATCTTTTCGTGCGAAGGCGTGCGGCCCTGACCGTCGCATGTCTCGCAGGGATGATCGATGACCGTGCCCTCGCCGTGGCAGTCGGGGCAAGGCGAAGAGGACTGGACCTGACCCAAAAACGAGCGCTGGACCGTGGTGACATAGCCCGTGCCGTGGCAGCGGCTGCACTGTTTTTCGGTCACACCGTCAGCCTTGCCCGTACCGTTGCAATCCTCGCAGGGAGCAAGGCGGTCGTAGCTGATCGTCTTTTTGCAGCCAAGCGCGGCTTCCTCGAGCGTCACCGAAAGCGAGATGGCCATATCGCGACCGCGACGGCGCTCGCGCCGGCTGCGGGCACCACCGCCGGCGCCGCCGCCAAAGAACGACGAGAACAGGTCGTCCATGCCCATGCCGCCAAAGATATCGTTGATATCGACATAGCCGGAGCCACCAGGGCCATCGGCAGTACCAAAGCGATCGTAGTTGGCACGCTTTTGCTCATCAGAAAGGACAGAGTAGGCCTCGTTAAGCTCTTTGAATTTGGCCTCGGCCTCGGGGTCGTCCGAAACATCCGGGTGTACCGTACGGGCTTTCTTTAGAAACGCGCGCTTAATGGTCCGCGCGTCGGCATCCTTATCGACGCCAAGTACCTCGTAGTAATCCCTATTTTCCGACACGACCGAATCCTTCCGACTTTCAATATTGTCACAGTGCGTCCTATACCCATGCAGGGCCGGCCGCAAACAGAGGGTTTGATGTTATTGCATCCCGTACGGCGAAAGCATCGCGCGCTGCGAGCAGCTCGCAAACCATACCGACACGAGCGCGAACATGAAGCCGTTAGCAAAACCGTTGGCAAACTGCATCGCGCCACGTTTCCACCACAGCAGGCTACGTTGAAGTATCCCATCCGAGAGCACCATGAACAGGCCCATGGCAAACGGAATAAAACACATCACGGCAAAGGCCGAGAACACGCCTGAGATGGCCGACAGCACCAAAAACGGCGCCACAATGCCCATCAGGTAAAAGCCGGTACGGGCTTTGCCCTCCAGGCGCTCGGCCTCCACATGGGCGCGACCGACCAGGTCACCACCCGTGGCGCCATTGGTACCGGCGTGACCCATGCCGCTAATGCGAACCTCGTCGCCGTCGTGCGTGCCGGCAGGAAACTCAATCGTTTGCTCGGAGGTCACGCGAGTACGACCGCTGCCGCCGCAATCGGGGCACGGATCGGCTACGACCTTGCCCGAGCCGCCGCACTCGGGACAAACCGACTGAAACGTACCGGCGCCAAACAGGAAGGACAGGTCCACATCGATATGGCCGCGTCCGCCACAGCTTGGGCAGGTATGGGCATGCTCGGAGGAGACAGAACCCGAGCCGCCGCAGTGTCCGCACGTATCGAATCGCGTGTAGCGAACGGTTTTGCGGGCACCGCCCTTGGCCTCCTTGGCATCGAGCTTAATGTCGACGACCACATTGGCACCGCTTTCGGGATTGTAGGCTGCCCGCCCGCGACGCGGCTGGCCCCAAGCGCCGCCAAAGGGAAAACCGCCCTCAAAAGGATTGCCGTATCCGGCGCCACCGGCATAGCCGCCACCGTAGGGCGAGGCCGAAGGTGCACCCGCAAAGGGATTGCCCGAGCGCATGGCATCATAGCGTGCACGCTTCTGCTCATCCGAAAGCACAGCGTAGGCCTCGGAAACCTCTTTGAACTTTTCCTCGGCATCCGGCTCTTTATTGACGTCCGGATGGAGCTTACGGGCCTTCTGCTGAAAGGCCTTTTGTATATCACGCGAGGTGGCGTCCTTGGAGACACCGAGAATCTCGTAATAATCTTTTTCGTTCATCGTCGCCATGCGCGGCAACCTCCTGCTCACAGCAGCGTATATCTTGCGGTAATTCTACCCGAGCGGCCTAAGCTAGACCCCAAAACAGCTCGAACAGAACATTTCCATCGAGCCAACCCAGGTGTGTCGGCGCTAAACGAGCTCGAACACGGCCCGCGATGACATCTGCCGAAGTGAAGGGTCCTTCATGGACCCCGAACGCCTCGGGCACCCACGTGGCAAGACCCAATTCGAGCGCGCGATCGCAGGCAGCCGCCAGCTCATCCGTTGGGATGACGCAAGCCGCGCGAACCAACAGGTCGGACGCAACACCGCGCGTCATGCGACAGGCGAGCATCAGGTCTTCGGCCGCAGCCTCGCGCTGCGACAGATATTCGGCCTCGAACGCCGTCGCGGCATCGTCGCGTTGCACCAGTCGCACGCGATACGCATCGCCTCGAGAAGACACGCCGGGAAACAGTCCGGCCAAGCGGTCGAAATCTCCAGCATCAAGCATACCGGCGGCAGAGCGACCTAGGCCCAGATAGCCCTGTCCGGTCCAATAGGCAATGTTGTGGGCGCACTCATGGCCGTCAAGCGCGTAGCTCGCCACCTCATACGGGTGATACCCGGCCGCACCCAGGAGCTCGCGCGCCACGTCCATGCAGGCGGCCTGAAAATCCTCATCTGGCTCGAGCGACTCGTCGCAGCACGCCATGCGATAGAGGGGCGTCCCCTCCTCGAGCGTGAGCGGGTAAACCGACACATGATGCGGAGCCGCCGCCATCACGCCATCGAGCGTGCGCTTCCAACTCGCTGCGGTCTGCCCGGGAAGTCCGCACATAAGGTCGCACGAAACGTCAAGCCCAGCTTCCTTGACCGTCGCGATGGCAGCGAGTGCCCGATTGGCATCGTGAATGCGGCCGATGGCGGAAAGTTCGGTGTTATCGAGCGTTTGGACGCCCAGAGAGACGCGCGTGACACCAACCTTGGCAAGCGCAGCGGCTAGCTCGGCGGTCAGCGACTCGGGATTGGCCTCGCAGGTAAACTCAACGGGGGCGCACCACGCACGAATACGCCGCGCCAGCTCCACCAGGCGCTCCCCCGCCAGCGACGGCGTGCCGCCGCCAACATAGACGGTGCAGATCTGGTCGAGGGCCCCAGCCTTGCCAAAAGCATCGAGGCGCGCGTACAACTGCTCAAAATAGACATCGAGCGCAGCACCCAGCTCGCACGGAGCGAAACTGCGCGAATCAAAGTCACAGTAGCGGCACTTTTGGGCACAGAACGGCACGTGCGCATACAGCGCGGTAACGGCCACCCTTACGCCTCCAGCGGATGAGGGGGCACCGATTCGCCGGCGGCAAGGGCAGCCTCGCAGGCTACCACATCGCGCTCGATCTCATCGACCAGAGCCATGAACTCCTCATACGTGGAGCAGCGCACCACCTGGGCACGCCAAGCGGCGGCATGGGGCATGCCCTTTAAGTACCAGCTTGCGTACGTGCGGGCGCGCGACATGAGCGGCAGGAGCTCATGCGTCAGCGTTAGGTGCTCACGCAGAGCGTCCAGGCGCTCAACGGAGCCGCGCGTCGGCACCGGTATGCCATCGAGCGCAAGGGCGCGAGCATCACCAAAGACCCAGGGATTACCGTAGATACCGCGCGCGATAAACACCGCGCTGGCACCCGAATTACGCAGATGCTCCGCGGCATCCTCGGCGCAGAACACGTCGCCCGAACCGATGACGGGAATCTCGACGGCATCTGCGACCTCATCGACGACCGACCAATCGGCCTGGCCGGTGTAGAGCTGTGTGGCGCAACGACCGTGCACGGCGACTGCGGCAGCCCCTGCGCCCTCAAGCATCTGGGCAAATGTCGCGGCATTGCGGTCCTCGGCATAAAAGCCCTTGCGAATCTTGACGGTCACGGGTACGTGCGCCGCACCCACTGTGGCCTCGACGATCTTCTCCGCCAGGTCAGGCGTGCGCATGAGCGCCGAGCCCTCGCCCTTGGTAACGACCTTGCGGGCGGGACATGCCATATTGATATCGATCAGTGACAGGCGATCGCCAACGCGCTCCTCGACAGCGGCGACGGCGCTCGCAAACTGATCCGGCTTGGAGCCAAAGAGCTGCACGCAAATCTGCTGCTCCTCGTCGGCAGGTAGCACCAGGCGCCAGGTCTTGTTACTGGCATAGGCAAGGCCCGCCACGCTCACCATCTCGCTGTAGGCAAGGTTGGCACCGCGGCGGCGGCACATGATGCGATAGGCGGGGTCGGTCACGCCCGCCATGGGAGCCATAAGGAACGGCTGCTCGGCATAGGCGCCCAGCAGCCGCTGGCTATATTCGGAAAGCGCCATAGACCTACTCGTCCACCTTGAGGATCGCCATAAACGCCTCCTGAGGAACCTCGACCGAGCCGATGGCCTTCATGCGCTTCTTGCCCTCTTTCTGCTTCTCGAGCAGTTTGCGCTTACGCGAAATATCGCCGCCGTAGCACTTGGCAAGCACATCCTTGCGACGCGCCTTGACGGTGGAGCGGGCAATGATCTTGTTGCCGATAGCACCCTGGATGGGCACCTCGAACAGCTGACGCGGAATAATCTCCTTGAGCTTGTCACACAGGCCGCGGGCAAGACCGTAGGCCTTGTCCTTGTGAACGATAAACGACAGCGCGTCCACCTCGTCGCCCGAAAGCAGGATATCGAGCTTCACGAGCTCCGACGGACGGTACTCGTTGAACTCGTAGTCCAACGAGGCGTAACCCTTGGTGCGACTCTTGAGCTGGTCAAAGAAGTCCAAGATGAGTTCGGCGAGCGGCATATCAAAGCGCATCTCGACCGATTTGCTCGTGAGATGGATCATGTCGGTCGTCACGCCTCGGTGCTCGATGGCGAGCTGCATGACGGCACCCGTATACTCGGGCGGGCAGATGATCTTAGCCTTGAGGTACGGCTCCTCAATGCGCTCGATACGCGTGGCCTCGGGCAGGTCCTGCGGGCTGCGGACATCGATCATCTCGCCATCGGTCTTGTACACGTGATAGTCGACCGAAGGACTCGTGGCAATGAGGTCCAGGTTGAACTCACGCTCGAGGCGCTCCTTGACGACCTCCATGTGCAGCAGGCCCAAGAAGCCCACGCGGAAGCCAAAGCCGAGCGCCACGGACGTCTCGGGCTCCCACACCAACGACGGGTCGTTCACGTGGAGCTTATCGAGTGCGTCGCGCAGGTTCTCATAATCCTTGTTGTCGATCGGGAACAGGCCCGTATAGACCATGGGCTTGGCCTCGCGGTAGCCCGGAAGCGGCTCGGGGCAGGGGTTCGACGCCCAGGTAAGGGTGTCGCCCACGCGAACGGCCTCGGGGTTCTTCAGGCCCGTGACCACATAGCCGACCTCGCCAACCGTCAGCGCGTCAACCGGGGTCTCGGCAGGACGCTTAACGCCCACGCCATCAACCAAAAAGTCACCCTCGGCCTGCATCATACGCAGCGTATCGCCCTTTTTGATGGAACCATCGAAGACGCGCACCGTGGCCACTACACCGCGATACTCGTCAAAGTAC
This sequence comes from Collinsella aerofaciens, assembly GCA_014846205.1. Next base: position 8,201 of record RKAY01000125.1, read on the forward strand.
GAATCCAGGATGAGCGCTTTGAGCGGAGCGTTTGCATCGCCCTTGGGCGGCGAAATCAAAAAGACGATGGACTCCAGCAGATCGTGAATACCCTCGCCAGTCTTGCCCGATACGCACACGGCATCGTCGGCAGGAATCGCCAGGTCGTCCTCGATCTCGGTCTTGACCTCGTCGGGATGGGCCGAGGGCAGGTCGATCTTGTTGATGGCGGGCACAATGTCCAGATTGGCGTTCATAGCGAGCGTCGCGTTGGAGACGGTCTGCGCCTCGACACCCTGGGTGGCGTCGACGACGAGCACCGCGCCCTCGCAAGCGGCCAGCGAACGCGAGACCTCGTAGGTAAAGTCTACATGGCCCGGCGTATCGATGAGGTTGAACTGATACGTCTCGCCGTCGTCGGCGTCATAGGAAACGCGGACGGCATTGGACTTGATCGTGATGCCGCGCTCGCGCTCGATATCCATGGTGTCGAGCAGCTGCGATTCCATGTCGCGCTCGTCGACGGTATGTGTGAGCTCGAGGATGCGGTCACTGATCGTGGACTTGCCATGGTCGATGTGCGCAACGATCGAGAAGTTGCGGATGTGGGAAATGTCAATTGAAGTATTC
>RKAY01000127.1 GCA_014846205.1 Collinsella aerofaciens
CTCGTACTGGCCGATGAGCAGCTTCTTGCCGGCGGGCTCGAACATCTTGATGTCGTTGCCGACCATCTCGGCTGCGGTGAAGGAGCCGGACGGACGGGTAAGGAAGACCTCCATGCCAAACTTGACCGGATCGACACCCACCTGCTCGCCGAGCTTGGCGGCGACGGCGCGGTCGACATCGGTGGTGGTGGGGCTCTTGAGCATGAGCGTATCGGTCATCATGGCCGAGAGCAGCAGCTTGGCCTGGACGTCGGAAAGCTCAACGCCGAGCACGCCGGCGAGCTTGGTGACGATGGTGCAGCTGGAACCCCAGGGCAGGCAGATGTAGTGCAGCGGGCCGGCGGTCTCGAAGTCGCCGATGCGGTGATGGTCGACAACGCCAAAGACCGTGGCGTCCTTAAGACCGGCGACGGACTGGGCGGACTCGTTGTGGTCGGTGAGGACGACGAGCTGACCGGCCTCGACGGACTCGATCACGCGGGGCTCGGCGATGCCGGCGTCGGCGAGCAGCTTGGCGGACTCGGCCGGAAGCTGGCCCAGGGCACAGGCCTCGTAGGTGTTGCCGGCATACTCAACCTGGTTGAGCAGCTGGGACAGGACGACGGCGCTCATGATGGCGTCGTTATCGGGGTTCTGGTGACCAAAGACAAGAACGTTTGCCATGGATATCCTCCACTTGATATGTGTACTTGGACGTAGCTATGGTATCACGCTGGCGCCGAGCCTTCTGAGACGGAAGGGCCGCGGCACAATTTGGGGCAAGTGTTGGGACGAAGTCTGCCCTCCCTTGCACCAGCTATTTACCGGCGGCGCGCAGGGCTACGTAGGCGGCACCGATGATGCCGGCGTCGTTGCCGAGCGAGGCAACCTTAATGGGCGTCTCGCGCGAGGCAGAAAGCGCGTAGCGCTGGAAGTACTCGCGAGCCTTGTCGAGGTAGACATCGGCCGAGGCGGAGGCGCCGCCGCCGATGAGGAACATCTCGGGATCGACCACGTTGGCAATAAGCGCCAGTGCGCGACCGAGATAGTCGGCCATGGTATCGGCCGCGGCCAGCGCAAGCTTGTCGCCCTCGCGGCATGCCTGGAACACGTCCTTGGAATCTGAGGGGCCGGTGAGCTCGATGGGCTCGACGCCCGCTTTCTTGCACTCGGCAAGGTAATTGCTCACCACGCCGGTGGCGCTGGAATACTGCTCCAGGTGGCCATGGCCGCCGCAGCCGCAGGTGCGCTCCTCTTCGGGGTTCAGGCACATGTGGCCAATCTCGCCGCCGGCGCCCACAACGCCCGACACCACGTCGCCGTTAACGATAACGCCGCCGCCCACGCCGGTACCGATGGTGACCATCACCACATTCTGCACGCCCTTGGCAGAGCCGAGCCAGGCCTCGCCCATGGCAGCGGCGTTGGCATCGTTCTCGTACTTAACGACCGCGTCGGGGCAGTGCTCCTGAATGGCGACTCTCAGCTCGGGCAGGTTAATGGCAATGTTGGCCTTGACCTTGGCATCGCCCGATGCCGGGATGGGGCACGGAATGGCCAGACCAATGCCCGCCACAAAGGCACGCGGAATCTGAGCCTTGGCGACCACCTGGTCGATAGCCTCGGTCACCGCGGCAAAGCCCGCGGCGTCAACGATAGGAGGCGTAGGCACGCTGGCCTTGGCCAGCAGGTTACCGTCCTCGTCGAACAGGCCCTCCTTAACTGAAGTGCCGCCGACGTCGATGCCGATGTAGTACTGCTTAGGTTCCATGGGAGCCCACCTTTCTCGTTTAAACATTGCCTGTATGGTACCGCTCCCAAGGCAAAAACCTACCAAAAAGGGACAGGTTTGTTTTGGCAGGTTTTATCTGGGGAAATGCAGGGCATGAGATTCGGTTCGCTGGGCGGCAAAACAGCTCGACCCCATCCTCGAGCCGATCGATTCGCTCAATATCACATTATTCGAATGCATATTCATTTAGAGCGCTCTAGTTTCTAAAGAGAAGCGTTTTTTGATAATATCTTTCTCGAACTTTTTAAAACGCAATAGGGATGCTTAGGTGTTGACTATACTTTCTTTTATACTCAATCAAGCCGGAAAGGAGGTTCCATGATTCCCAAATACGAGGCGATAGCTGCAGATATTCGTCGAAGTATCGAGGATGGCGCTCTTAAACCGGGCGACAAGCTTCCCACCGTCGTTGAGTTCTGCGAGCTCTATAGCGTTTCCAAAATCACCGTCAAACGAGCTATTGAACAAATCACCGAGGAAGGCCTTATTACCAGCCGGCGCGGATCGGGTACCTACGTTAAGGACACGGCGGGACTTCCCGGCCAAGCGTTTTTCCAGGGCAAAAACGACCGTGCCCAGGGTTTTTCGTATGAGCACCGCGGGGAAAAGGTGACCTCGGTGGTCTACGATTTCTCGATTGTTAATCCACCAGCGGACATCGCAGCCCAGCTGGGAATTGCCGAGGATGACTTTGCCTATCACATCGTGCGTGTGCGTCAGGCCGACGAGAAGCCCATCGTTATCGAGTACACCTACATGCCCCTCGAGCTGATTCCGGGCCTTAAAAAGAAAGACCTGTACGGATCGCTCTACCGCTTCATCCGCGAGCAATGTGGCCTGAAGATTTCGAGCTTTCACCGTACCATTCGCGCCGTGGCGGCGACCGAGGAAGAAGCCGAGCGTCTGGGCACCAAACCTGGCTCTCCCCTGCTCGAGCTCACCCAGATTGGCTTTTTGGACAGCGGTGCCGCCTTTGAGTATTCGACCTCGCGCAACGTTGGCGACCGCTTTGAGTTGCACAATGTAACGTTGGCGTAGGTCTTTGTAGTCATGCGAGCGCTCGTTTTGCGCTGCTTTGCGCGGCGCCCGCGCAACACAATGGAGGTATGAATATGTCCGATTTGATTAAACTGACGCCGATCTTCCGCAAGAAGATCTGGGGTGGCCGCCAGCTCGAAACCGTATTTGGTTACGACATTCCCGAAGGTCCCATCGGTGAGTTCTGGGCTATCTCGGCCCATCCCAACGGCGACTGTCAGATTGCTGAGGGACCGTACGCCGGCCACACGCTGTCGTGGCTGTGGGCCAAGCACCGTGAGCTTTTTGGCAATTGCGAGGGTAAGGAGTTCCCGCTGCTCATTAAGATTCTGGACGCCAAGGACGACCTTTCGATCCAGATTCATCCCAACGACGAGTACGCCGCCAAGCACGAGAACGGCAGCCTGGGCAAAACCGAGTGCTGGTATGTACTGGACTGCGAGCCCGGTGCCACGATCATCGTCGGCCAGCGCGCACACGACCGCGCCGAGGCCGCACAGATGATCGAGAACGGCCGCTGGGACGACATGCTCAACGTACTACCGATCCACAAGGGCGACTTTTTCCAGATTGATTCCGGTACCGTTCACGCCATCAAGGCCGGCACGCTCATTTTGGAAACGCAGCAGTCGTGCGACGTGACGTATCGCCTGTACGATTACGACCGCCCCGGCACCGACGGCAAACTGCGTCCCCTGCACATTGAGCAGAGCCTCGACTGCATAAACTTTGATGCTCAGGCCCCGACCGACGGCACGGTGACCGCACCCGAGGTGGACGGCGTGACCGAGCTCGTGTCTTGCCCCTGCTACACCGTCGACCGCGTACGCGTCGACGGCAGCAAGACCCTCGACCAGCGCTGGCCCTTCATGTGCCTGTCGGTCATCGACGGCGAAGGCACCGCCTGCGGCGACCCCGTCCACAAGGGAAGCCACTTGCTGGCTCCGAGCACCGTCAGCTCCATCGACCTCGAAGGCAAGATGGAACTGATCGTCTCGCACCTGTAGGTCGCACCAACAACCCAAACGAAACAAGGGGCTCCCCCGTCCATGTACGGGAGAGCCCCTTGCTATATCTATCTATCAGCCCACCCGGTTCTCCAGACCAAAAAGCGAGCGAGCAGAGCGACGCTAGCAAGCAACGTTATCTAAGGACCTGGGCGGGCGTATGGGGCAACATCGATCGCGAGTTCCGCACGCAAAGGAGGCCACTTAATGTGGCCTCCGTCTTGCGCAGGACTGCCCGAGCAGGCGATGTTGCCCCATACGCCCGCCCAGGTCCGCCGGGATTACGACAGCTTGACGATCGGTGCGAAGCCCTTCATCAGCTTTTTGGTCTGGCCGGTCTTTTCGAACTGGACCTCGATCATGTCTCCAGCGACCGAGATCACGGTGCCCGTGCCAAAGGTCTTATGACTCACAGTATCGCCCGCAGCAAAGTCCTGCGACGCGCTGGCGCGATCGACCTTGCGCTCCACCGTCGGCGACACCTTAGATGATGGCTTTTTGGCTCGCGGCGCGCCCGAACCAAAGGTCGAGGCAACACGGCCGGCGTCGGGCGAAACCCCACGATGGCGCTCGGTGCCATAAGTGCTGCCGCCAAAGAAATCGTCGAAGCTCGATCCGCCGCGCGAAGCGGAACCGCCGGTCGAGCGCGTATGCGAACCGAACACCTTACCGCCATACATATCCGAGCCCATGCCCGAGCCAAACGTGCCGTGACGGTCGCCGCGCTTCTCCCAGCCCGTGCCCTCAAAACCGGCAGAACCGATACCGCTAAACTCGATATCCTCAAACGGAATCTCGTTGAGGAAGCGCGAGCGCGGGTTGGCAGAAGTCGAGCCGTAGGTGCGACGCGTGGCCGCATAGGTCAAGAACAGGCGCTTGCGAGCACGCGTAATGGCGACGTAGGCCAAGCGACGCTCCTCCTCGAGCTTGCCCGGATCGTCACTACCGCCAAAGTCGTGCACGTGCGGGAAGATGCCTTCCTCCATGCCGGCCACGAACACCGCGGGGAACTCCAGGCCCTTGGCGGAGTGAATGGTCATCATGGTGATGGCATGCGTCTCGCCGGCCAGGGAATCCAAGTCGGAGCGCAGGGCCAGCCACTCCATGAGCGCCGGCAGCGCCTTGCAGGTGAGCGGGCCGTAGGTGCGCTCGATCTCGTCGGCATGTACGGCACCCGCCGGCAGCCCTGTCGGCGCGGCATACGCGTTACCCGCGATGGCGGCGGCCAGGGCATCCTGCGGCGAGAGCGCCGGGGCGGCTAGGCTATCGAGCGGATTGGAGCCCGCGGCGTCACGAGCGCCGACAAGTGCCTCAAATGAGGATGCCGGAGCGGACGGCCCTGGCTCGGGCGCGGGCGCACTCACCACGACGGGCTCGGGTTCAGCGTCGGCAGGCACGTCGGCAACACCGGCCGCACGCAGCTCTTCCAAGCTCTCGAGCGTACCCTCGATATCCTCGTGCGTCTCCTCAAATTCCGCAGCGACGCCCAGGAATTCCTGGATGTTCTCAGCACGGCTCTCGGACTCCATGGTGCCCTCGGCGCGGAAGGCCTGCAGAAGCCCCGTCTTGTCGACAATCATCTCGACAACGTCCTTGAGCTCGCCGTCCATGCGCCGGCCCTCGCGCACCAGCGCCACAAAACTCGACAAGCCGTTGCGCACCTTGGCGCTAAACATGCCTGTCTCGGCCGTCGCAATCTCACAGGCTTGGAAGAACGAGCAGCGGTTGTCGCGTGCCAGCTGCTCAATCTTTTGAATCGAAGTGGAGCCGATGCCGCGACGCGGCGTGTTGATGACACGCTTGACGCTCATCTCGTCGGCCGGGTTCACGATCATCTTGAGGTAGGCCATGACGTCGCGGATCTCGGCACGGTCGAAAAATCGCGTGCCGCCCACGATCTTGTAGGGCACGCCCGCGCGCAGGAACATATCTTCGAGGATACGCGACTGGGCGTTGGTGCGATAGAACACAGCGATGTCGTCGTAGCTCATGCCCTTGGAGTGCAGCTTTTCAATCTCACCGGCAATCCAGCGGCCCTCGTCGCGCTCGTCGCTCGCCTGGAAGGCCTGGATCTTCTCGCCATCGCCCTCGGCCGTAAACAGGCGCTTGTCCTTGCGCTGCGAGTTGTGACGAACAACAGCATTGGCAGCGCTCAGAATGTGACCCGTGGAGCGATAGTTCTGCTCCAGCTTGACGGTCTTACAGTTTTTAAAGTCCTTCTCAAAGTCCAGGATGTTGGTGATGTCGGCGCCGCGCCAGCTATAAATGGACTGGTCATCGTCGCCTACGACCATGAGATTTTGGTATTTGGCGGCCAGCAGGTTGGCAATCTCGTACTGGACGTGGTTGGTGTCCTGATACTCGTCGACGCTAATGTAGCGGAAGCGCTCCTGGTACTTGTCGAGCACCTCGGGGCGGGTGCGCAACAGCTCAAGCGCGCGCACGAGCAGGTCGTCAAAGTCCATCGCGTTGGCGGCGCGCAGGCGGCGCTCCAGCTCCATATAGACCTGTGCGGCCTTTTTGTCGTTGGGGCTATCAGCACTCTTGAGCATGTCCTCGGGGCCGATCATGGCGTTTTTGGCCGAGCTGATCTTGCTGCGGATCATGTTGATGGGGAATTGCTTTTGCTCGATGCCGAGCGCCTGCATAATGTCACGCACCATGCGCTTGGAATCGTCGTCATCGTAGATGGTGAACTGACCGGTGTAGCCCAGCAGGTCAGCGTCCTCGCGCAGCATGCGCACGCACATGGCATGGAAGGTGCACACCCACATGCCGCGGGTACCGCTGGGGATAAGTACCGCCAGACGCTCGCGCATCTCGGCCGCGGCCTTGTTGGTAAACGTGATGGCAAGGATCTGCCAGGGCTTAACGCCCAGGTCGCCGAGCATATGGGCGATGCGGAAGGTCAGGACGCGGGTCTTGCCCGAGCCAGCACCGGCAAGGACCAGCAACGGACCCTCGGTCGTCAGGACGGCCTCGCGCTGGGCGGGGTTAAGACTGTCGATGTCGACAAGCGGCTTAGCGGACTTGGGTGCCGGCGCGGGAGTGTCGTAGATGTCGAGCGGGACGAGCTCGGGCTCCGGCACGGCGGGGGCGGTGTACGCATCGAGCGGCACGGGTTCCGGCGCGGGCGGCACGGGTACCGCGGCATTCTTTTCCCAGGGCAAAGGCTGGGTCATGGGCGACTCCTCATCTGACGGACGGCGCGCCTGCGGGCAGCGCCATAGTTTGAGCCGTACCAGTATACCGAGCCGCACGGACACCGACGCAAATCACACCGCGACTCCGTGCGCCGCCATCGAGCCCGCCCCATTGCACCAAAAAAGGCGGCATAGACCTTTTGGTCATGCCACCCTCTTTGAATAACAAGCTGTCGCTCTGGCCGCCGCGCGGCGTCAACCAAGTTACAGGCCGAGCATAGGCTCCAGAACGAAGAAGTACGCAAGTACCACGATACCCAGGACAATACGGTAGACGCCGAAGCACTTGAAGTCGTGACGGCGGACGAAGCCCATGAGCCACTTGATGGCGATGAGCGAAACCACAAAGGCGACGATGCAGCCCACGCCCAGGATGGCGACCTCGTTGGCACCAAACGTACCGCCCTTAACGAAGTACTTGACCAGCTTAAGCGCACTCGCACCAAACATGACGGGGATAGCCAGGAAGAACGTGAACTTAGACGCCACCGAGCGCGTGCAGCCCAGCAACAGGCCGCCGATGATGGTGGAGCCGGAACGCGATGTGCCCGGCACCAGCGACAGGACCTGGAAGCAGCCAATGCCCAGCGCGGTCTTCCAGCCTAGGTCCTCGAGCGTCGCAATGGAGCCAAAGTCCAGGTTATCGTCATCGTCCTCATCCTCGGCAGTAGCCGCGGCGGGCGCCGCAAAGTGCGCACCGGCGGGACGCCCACCCGCCACAACGGCGCGCGAACCAAACGACCCCGCGAATGTCATCTCTTCGCGCTTGCGGGCGCGCCAATTCTCAATCACGATGAACAGCACACCGTAGACGATGAGTGCCAGTGCCACGACAGGAGCGTTGTAGAAGTGCTCCTCCATCCAGTCGTTGAGCGGCAGGCCAATCGCCGCAGCGGGAATACAGCCGAGCACAATCTTGCCCCACAGTACCCATGTGTCGCGACGGCCCTCCTTGCCCTTGCTGGGCGAGAATGGGTTGAGGTCGTAGAAGAACAGCACGCAGACGGCCAATATGGCGCCAAGCTGAATCACGACCAGGAACATGTTCCAGAACGTCTCGCTCACGTTCATCTTGACGAACTCGTCTACCAAGATCATGTGGCCCGTCGACGAAACGGGCAGCCATTCGGTAATGCCCTCGACCAGGCCCATGAAGGCAGATTTTAGAAGCTCGATAATATCCAAAGGGACCCCCTCGTTTAACACCCGCCGATAGATGTTTCTGCGGACGGTGCGGGCGATGTCCCATTATCAACCGTTGACGACGCGCACATGCCAACCCTTACCAAAAATCTCGTCCGTTCACAGAATTGCAGGCGGTCAAACCGAAATCCTTGGGTATAACTGCAACAAGGTAAAGTGTCCGGCGGTCCGCGCACCCGTGGCCGCCCGACGCACGAGCCCCGCGCCCGTGCGATAGACCAAGGAGGAAACCATGAACGAGGGCTACACCAAGGTATTTGTTTCACTCGACGGTACTGAGC
>RKAY01000128.1 GCA_014846205.1 Collinsella aerofaciens
GGCTGCGACTGCGACCGCTTCCTGGAGTTCTGGAATCTCGTCTTTACCCAGTACGACCGCCAGGAGGACGGCTCCATGCCGGAGCTGCCGCACCGCAACCTCGATACGGGCATGGGTCTGGAGCGCATGGCCGCTATCATGCAGCATAAGACCGCTAATTACGACGGCGATCTGATGCAGCACCTCATCAAGCTGGGCGAGAAGATCAGCGGCAAGACCTATGACGCCGACGATTACTCCGGCGCCAGCCGCTCGTTGCGCATCATCGCCGACCACTCCCGTGCCGTCGACTTTATGATCTCTGACGGCATTCTGCCCGGCAATGAGGGCCGCGAGTACGTCCTTCGTCGCCTGCTCCGCCGCGCCGTTTTCCACGGCCGTTTGCTGGGCATCGAGGGCGCCTTCCTGACCAAGTTCATCGACGAGGTCAACGCCCAGATGGGCGAGGCTTATCCCGAGCTGCTCAAGAACGTCGCACTCGTCAAGGGTATCGTCGCTTCCGAGGAGGAGCGCTTCTCCACGACACTCGATAACGGTCGCGTTTACCTGGACGAGGCCCTGGCCGCGCTCGCCGAGGGTGCTGTCCTTCCGGGCGACGTCGCCTTTAAGCTGCACGACACCTTTGGTTTCCCCATCGACTTGACCGTCGAGATTGCCGGCGCCGCTGGCCACGACGTTGACATGGACGGCTTTACCGCCTGCATGGAGGACCAGAAGGCCCGCGCTCGCGCCAACGCCAAGGGCGACGCCTGGGGCAGCTTCAACGACGTGTGGGTCGAGCTCTCGGACAAGGTCGCTGCGACCGAGTTCGACGGCTATGACAACGATGTGATCGAGGATGCCAAGGTTGTCGCCATCGTTCGCAACGGCGAGTCCGTCGAGTCCGCTGCCGTGGGCGAGGACGTCGAGGTCGTGCTCGACCGCACCCCGTTCTACGCCGAGATGGGTGGCCAGCAGGGCGATGCCGGCGAGCTTTCCGCCGAGGGCGTTGCGCTGACCGTTTCCGATACCAAGAACCACAATGGCCTGTATGCTCACGTCGCCCACGTTGCCGAGGGCACGTTGACCGTCGGTGCTACCGTGACCGCCGCGCTCGACTCCGAGCGCCGTGGTTTCCTGCGCCGCAACCACACCGCCACCCACCTGCTCGACGCTGCGCTTAAGCAGGTCCTGGGCGAGCATGTCTCCCAGGCTGGCTCGCTGGTGACGCCCGAGCACCTGCGCTTTGACTTCACGCACTTCGAGGCCCTGTCCTCCGAGCAGCTCAAGGCTGTCGAGGACTTGGTCAACCAGCAGATCTTCGCCTCCAAGCCGGTCGTGACCCGCGTCATGGGCATCGACGAGGCCAAGGCCGCCGGTGCTGTCGCCCTGTTTGGCGAGAAGTACGGCGACGTCGTCCGCGTCGTCTCCGTCGGCGCGGAGGACCAGCCGTTCTCCCGTGAGCTCTGTGGTGGCACCCATGCCGCCAACACCGCCGAGATCGGCCTGTTCAAGATCATCTCCGAGTCCTCTACGGGCTCCAACGTCCGCCGTATCGAGGCCGTGACCTCTAAGGGTGCCCTCGACTACATGGCCGACCGTCTGGCACTCGTCGACGCCGCTGCCGCTGCGCTCAAGTGCCGCGTGGATGAGGTTCCCGCTCGCGTGGAGAACCTGCAGGCCGAGCTGCGCGAGACTTCCAACAAGCTCAAGAAGGCACTGACCGGTGGCTCCTCCGACGCTATCTCCAGCTCCATCGAGGGCGCCGTCGAGCTCGACGGCTACAAGCTCGTCGTCGCTGAACTTCAGGGCCTTGAGGCTGCCGACCTGCGCAACGTTTGGGATACCGTGCACCAGAAGGTCGCGGGTCCTGTCGCCTGCGTCGTCGCCAGCGTGACCGAGAAGGGCACCCCGGCCCTGCTCGCCGCCGGCTCCGACGATGCCGTCAAGGCCGGTTTCCACGCCGGCAACGTGATCAAGCAGATCGCGGGCCTGGTCGATGGTCGCGGTGGCGGTCGTCCCAACATGGCCCAGGCCGGTGGCAAGAATGCCGCCGGTATTGCCGATGCCCTCGCGGCCGCCAAGACCGCGCTTGGCGCCTAAGAGCCTAGGTAGTCGCTGTGGTCGCGCTTGCGCTGGACATAGGGGAGACCAGAATCGGCATCGCCGTCTCGAGCCGTGATGGCAAGATGGCGATGCCCGTCAAGGTGCTTCCGGCTGCTGAGGTCACCGGTATGGCCAAGACGTTCCGTTACCTGGTCGAGGACTATGAGCCTGACATCCTGGTAAGCGGACGTCCGCTGACCATGGCCGGCGAGCCCGGCCCCCAGGCCGAGCGCGTTGCCGCCGTGGCACAAAAGATCGCCGACGAACTCGATCTTCCGCTGGAGTTTGAGGACGAGCGCCTGTCCTCGCAAGAGGCCAAGCGCATTCTGCGTGAACAGGGCCTTAACGAAAAGCAGATGAGGGGCAAGATTGACATGATCGCCGCCAGCCTGTTCTTGCAGACCTGGCTCGATCGTAAAAACGAGGAGGTTCCTCATGCCTAGTGCTTCCGATCCGCGCCAGCCGAAGCGTACACTCCAGCCTGTGCCGCGCCCTGCGCAGCCGACGCAGCGTGCGGCCCAACAGCCTGTTGCTCGTCCGACCCAGCAATCATCCGCCCGTGTGCCTCAGCAGCCCGCTGTTCGCACGGCGCAATCCACTGGTGGTACGCGTTTTAAACAGCAAGCGCCTGCTCAGCGTGCGCAGACCCCTCAATCTCATGGCCATTCTCACCGGGTCCACGGCACGCACCGCGTTGCCCCGGCCTCGCGTTCAAGCTACAACTCCCATGCTCGCCGCAGCGCCCAAAAGAAGAACTCCCCGGTGCCCATGATTGTCGGCGCCGTGTTTGCCCTACTTGCGCTGGCCGCGATCGTCTTCTTTGTTGTACCGGCCGTCAAGGGCTTCATCACCGGTGGGGACGCGAACGTTGAAGCTGGTCAGCACGTTACTATCACGATTCCCGAAGGCGCTTCGGGCGACACCATCGCCTCGATCCTCTCCGAGAACCATATCGTCGAGAATCCCAAGGATTACTACGCTGCAGTCAAAAAGCTCAACGCCGATATGTCGCTCAAGCCGGGTAAGTATTCGTTTACCACGCTCATGGACGCGACTAAGGTCGTCCAGCAGCTTATGGAAGGTCCCAATGCCGGCTCCGATGCGCTGACTATCCCTGAGGGCCTGACGGTCGATCAGGTCGCCGACCGCGTCGCCAAGGCGTACGACAGTATTTCTAAGGAAGACTTCCTTAACCAGGCCAAGTCGAGCAATTATGTGAATGATTACGCTTTCCTTAAAGACGCTGCGAACGATTCGCTCGAGGGTTTCCTGTTCCCCAAGACCTATTCGCTGGGTAAGAACCCGAGTGCCGATGACGTGATTCGCGCCATGCTCGACCAGTTTAACGCCGAGTATAAATCGCTTGATTTTGCCAGCTGCGAGGCAAAGATCAAGGAGCGCTACGGCGTGGAGATGTCCGATTACGACATCGTCAATCTTGCCTCCATCGTCGAGCGCGAGGGCCTCAACGCCGACCAGCGCGCGCACGTGGCTTCGGTCTTCTACAACCGCCTGGCCGGTAAGCTCGATGGTCTGTGCTATCTCAACAGCGACGCCACTATGATGTATGTCACCGGTGGCGAGGTTACCGCTGACGACCTGCAGAGCGATAGCCCCTATAACACCTATAAGCACGAGGGCCTCCCGCCCACGCCCATTTGCTCTCCGTCGCTCGAGGCGCTTAAGGCCACCCTTGAGCCGACCGACTCCGATGACCTGTATTTCTACATTACGCAGGACGAGGAGTATTTCTCGAAGACCTACGAAGAGCATCAACAGTCTTGGAATTGATCATGAGGATTTTTAGCCCCAAACGATATGTTGCCTCGGTCGATCGCATCGACCTTGATACCCTCTGGGCCGACGGCAAGCGCGCCATTCTGCTCGATCGCGATAACACCCTGGTGCCGCGTGATACCGAGCAGGTACCCGCTGCGGTCTCCGCCTGGCTCGAGGCCGCCCATGCCAAGGGCTTTAAGCTGTGCATGGTGTCCAACAACTGGCATCGCGACCAGGTTATGGCGTCGGCGCGCGAGCTGGGGCTCGAGGCCATCAGCCATGCCATGAAGCCGGCGCCCTTTGCCCTCAAAGCGGGCCTTAAGCGCCTGGGTGCCACGGCTAACGAGGCCGTACTGATCGGGGATCAGCTGTACACCGACGTGTGGAGCGGAAACTTTGCCGGCGTCGATACCATTCTGGTCAAGCCGCAAGCCACCCAAGATCTGTGGTATACGCAGATCTTCCGTATTTTTGAGCGCCGGGCCCTGCGCGACCTTCCCTGCGAGGAATAGGTCTCGTTATGTCCCAGCACATCAAGCACGGCTGCGACCACATCTTCTTTATCGGTTTTTTGGGCGCGGGCAAATCGACGCTCGCGCGTAACGTCGGCAACATGTTCAAGCGTCGGTTTATCGATACCGACCGCCTGGTGGTCCGCCGTTGCGGCAAGTCGGTGACCGAGATCTTTGAGACCGAGGGCGAGGAGCGCTTCCGCGAGCTCGAGACCTCGGCGCTTCGTTCGCTTCGAAGCGAGCGCAGCCTGTTGGTTTCGTGCGGGGGCGGCATCGTCGAGACGCCGGAAAACATCGAGCTCATGCACCAGATGGGTACCTGTGTGTACCTCGAAGGCGACTTTGAGGACTCGATGCGCCAGATTCGCCGGTCCGATACCCGACCCGACTTCCGTTCGCCCGAGCACGCGGCGCTGCTCTTTGAGCATCGCCGTCCGTTGTATCGCCAAGCGGCCGATCTTACCCTCGATATCCGCAATAAGTCCTTTGAGGATGTTTCGTACCTTTGTGCCGAGATGCTTTTGGAGCGTGGATTGCTATGATTCGTCGTCAACTCATCAATTTCCAAAACCGCAGCGTCGATGTTCGTGTCGGGCTTGGCGCATATGAGGAGCTGTCGCGCATGTTTGCCTCTGCTGTGGGCAAGCCCAAGCGTGCGATGGTTGTTTGGAATGCAGCCGTGTCCGAGCGCTTTGGTGAGGTCGTCGATCATGCGCTGGTCGATGCCGGCTTTGCCGTGTCGCAGCTTTTGCTTGAGGTTTCGCCCGATGGCGCCACCTTGTCCGATGCCGATGTCGTCTTTGGCGCGCTGTCGGCTAACGGTATTACCTGCGATGACCTGGTTGTTGCCGTTGGCGATGCCGCAACCTGCTCGGTTGTTTGCTGGTGCGCCAACCAGTGGTGCGGCCGTACCGAGTGCGCCCTATTGCCGACGACATTCGACGCCATGCTCACGGTCGCCACGACGATGGAGCCGCTCGTCGCTTCGGGCGACCACGCGTTGCCTGCCATCGCGGTGCGCCCCGAGCCCGGTCTGGTCGTGTGCAATCTGGACCTTGTTCGCGAGGCCGACCCCGAGGACCTTAAGCTTGGCTATGCGGTGCTCGTGGGCACGATGCTCTCGAGCAGCAAGTCGCGCTGGAACCAGTTCTCCGAGACGGTTCCCGAGATTCTTGCCGGTGAGGAAGTTGCACTCGTCAATGCCGTGCAGTGGTCCCAGACCGCACGTAAGGACGTGCTCATGGCCACGAACCCGAGCGCTCGCCATGCGCTCGATTTTGGCAAGACGGGGGAGCGTACGCTGCGTGTCTGCCTGGGCAATGCCGCGGCGCAGGTCCCTGCCTACCAGCTGTTGTCCGAGGGCATGCGCTTTGAGGCACGCCTGGCCCACGATGCCTGCGACTTCGATATCGACTATGTGTTTGAGGTCGATGATTGCCTAGAGGACTTTGGAATCGAGGAGCTCGCCTTCGACCTTGAACCGGCGGCCTTTATTGCGGAGTTCCGCAGGCAGCAGTTCGCGCGCTCCAATCGCACGATGCTGCCGCTGCCCGCGGCACTTGGCGCCATTCGTCTTAACGCCGTGGACGACGATGTGCTCGAGCGCCATGCGGCGGCCTATTTGGCTTCTCGCAAGGAACTTCTCTAAGTTTATTGACATCCATCATCTTTCGTATCATGTTGGGGGACGGGTTTTCAACCGGTTGAGAATCGTTCGCGGTTCTGTGCGCCGATTGGGCCCGTCCCGCTTTTATTGAGGACATTAAGAAAGGAAACTGCATGTCTGAGTTTGCTGCCGGTCCTGCCGGTCGTATCGAGCGTGTCCGTGCCCTGATGATTGAGCGTGGCTACGATGCCATCGTGGTGCGCGACGAGGCTAACCTTCGTTGGCTCACGGGCGTGAAGGGCGTCTTCGACTACACCTTCGAGTTCCCGCACGCCGCGTTTATTACGGCTGACCAGTGCCTGTTCCACACCGACTCGCGCTACCTTAACAGCTTTGAGGAGAACACGCCCGCCGGCAGCCCTTGGGTCTACGACATGGACGAGGGCACCATTCCCGGCTGGGTCGCCGGCAAGATCGCGGCCAACAAGTGCCGCGTCTGCGCTGTCGAGGATGACATGCAGATTAACTTCTACCAGGGCATCCAGCGTGGTCTGGAGGACCGCTCCGTCGCCTGCATGCTGCCGCTGATGCACGACGACATCCGCAAGATGCGCGCCATCAAGGATGCCGAGGAGATCGAGCTCATGCGCCACGCGCAGTCGATCACCGATGCCGCCTTCCAGCACATGCTCGGCTTTATTAAGCCCGGTATGACCGAGAAGCAGGTCCGCAACGAGCTCGAGAACTTTATGTTCGCCAACGGCGCCGACAGCTTGGCCTTTGGCTCCATCGTGGCGAGCGGTCCCAACACTGCCAACCCGCACGCTGTGCCGAGTGACCGCGTGATCGAGAAGGGTGACTTCGTCCTCATGGATTACGGCGCGGGCTACTGCGATTATCGCTCCGACATGACTCGTACCGTCGTGATGGGCGAGCCCACCCAGGAGCAGCTCGACCTGTATGCGCTCGTGCGCCGTACGCACGAGGAGTGCGTCGCCGCCATCCATCCGGGCGTCGAGGGCAACGACATTTTCAAGCTTTCCAAGAAGATCATCGGCGATGCTGGCTATGGCGATTACTACAACCATGGTCTGGGCCACGGCGTGGGCATCGATATCCACGAGCTGCCCAACTTCAACCGCAGCAAGAACATCATCGAGGTCGGCTCGGTTATCACCATGGAGCCTGGCGTGTACCTGCCCGGCGTGGGCGGCGTGCGCCTGGAGGACTACGGCGTGGTCACCGAGAACGGCTACGAGCCTTTCACCAAGACCTCGCACGACCTGCACGTCATCGAATGCTAGCCCATTTCGATAGATTTTTGGGGCGGGGCGTCCGGAGCAATTCGGGAGCCCCGCGTTCTCTTTTTATGCGCACGCCGTAGGCGCCGCCTGCAAGTGTATAATTTCGGTCGTATGTAATTTGGACGCCTGTGCGTTCTGCCCATAAGAAGAAAGGTCGCTATGCCTACCATTTCTACCGCCGACTTCAAGAACGGCCTCGGTCTCCGCATTAAGGACAAGGTTTATACCATCGTCGAGTTCCAGCACGTCAAGCCGGGCAAGGGCGGTGCTTTTGTGCGCTACAAGACCCGCGATATCAAGAGCGGTCGTGTCGTCGAGAACACCTGCAACGCCGGTACCAAGTTCGAGAGCGTTATGCTCACCACCCGTGAGTTCCAGTACCTCTACAACGACGGTGCCGACTACATCTTCATGGACAATGAGTCCTACGAGCAGGTTCCCGTTCCCGAAGACATGGTGGGCGAGAACTCCAAGTGGTTGCGCGAGAACGACACCTGCCAGCTGCTCTTCGCCGACGACGAGCTCATGGGCGTGACCCCGCCGATGTTCATCGAGACCACCATCGTCCAGACCGACCCGGGCTTTAAGGGCGACACCGTCCAGGGTTCCACCAAGCCGGCCACCATCGACACCGGCGCTGTCATCCAGGTCCCCATGTACCTCAACGAGGGCGAGGTCATCAAGGTTGACACCCGCGACGGCAAGTTCGTCTCCCGCGTCTAG
>RKAY01000168.1 GCA_014846205.1 Collinsella aerofaciens
TCGATCCTTTCGATCGATGGCGATGGGGCGCTTGTCCGGTCCCGTAAGGGCCCTCTCCGGACGTGCGTCTTGACGGGTTCTATTATCCATAAATGCAACCAAAAGTGAAGCCTATTAGGAATGATTTTTAATAAAACAATTTTGAGATATGAAGATGTTGATTGATTAACGATTGGCAGGCCGTCTTTGACCGCCGCTGAGTACAATCGGTCGAGCAAATGTTGACAAATCAACAAATGAAGGAGTTTCCTTTATGCGTCTAGCCCGTCGTGTCTGGTGCCGAACGTATCAAACGGTTTTTCGCATCGCATTGCCGGTGCTGCCCTATACCGAGCCACACATTCTGGAGCACGCTGAGGATGTGTCCACAGTGCTTCAAAAGCGTTCGATACAGCGGGTTCTTATCGTGACGGATCCTGGCATTGCCCGTCTGGGGCTCACGGCGCCGCTCGAGACAGCGCTCGCGTCCAAGGGAATTGGCGTTGCGGTCTATGCCAAAACATCAGCGAACCCCACGGTCTCAAACGTGGAAGAAGCGGCGTCCCTGTATCGAGAGCGCGCCTGCCAGGCCATTATCGGCTTTGGCGGAGGATCGGCCATGGACTGCGCCAAGGGTGTGGGGGCGCGCATTGCGCAGCCAAACAAGCCCATCAACAAGATGCGCGGCCTGTTGCGGATTCATCGTCGCCTGCCGCTGCTCATCGCCGTTCCCACCACGGCAGGCACGGGAAGCGAGGTCACGCTTGCGGCGGTAATTACCGATGACGAGACGCACTACAAGTACCCTATTAACGACTTTGTGCTTATCCCGCGCTTTGCGGTGCACGACCCCGAGTTTACGCGCGGCCTGCCCGCCTCCATTACGGGGCAGACGGGCATGGACGCCCTGACGCATGCCGTCGAGGCCTTTATCGGCCGTAGCACCACACCCTACACGCGCAAGATGGCGCGACAGGCGGTTCAGCTCATCCGCGGCAATTTGCTCGAGGCCTATGAGCATGGCGACGACATGCGTGCGCGCCGCAATATGCTTTCGGCGGCGTATAAGGCGGGCGTTGCCTTTACGCGCTCCTATGTTGGATACGTTCATGCCATCGCACACAGCTTGGGCGGTCGTTACGGGATTCCGCACGGCTTGGCCAACGCCATCATCCTGCCGCATATGCTTCGCGCCTATGGCGAAGCCGCTGCTCCTAAGCTTGCCGACCTCGCCCGCATGGCCGGTATCGCACCGGCTAACGCGCGGGACGGCCTGGCGGCCGAGGCCTTTATCGACTGGGTCGACCGCATGAACGAGGCCCTGGGAATCCCCAAATATGTGACGGGCATTCGCCGCTCCGACATTCCGCAGATGGCGGCCCATGCCGATGCCGAGGCCAATCCGCTATACCCCGTTCCACTTTTGATGGACCGTTTGGAGCTCGAGCGTATGTACGAGGTCGTTGCGGGTGGTATGTTTGAGGGCGAGAACTAGGAGGGCCCATGAATACCGAGGAAATCGCGCGCATCGTCGGCGATCAGCGCGCCTATTTTAAGACGCATGCCACGTTTGATGTCGATGCTCGACGTCGTGCGCTCGTGAGTTTACGCGATGCGGTACGGGTCCACGAGGCCGATATTGCCCATGCGCTCAAGACCGATTTGGGAAAGTCGCATGACGAGGCCTATATGTGCGAGATCGGCACCTCGCTTTCCGAGATCCGTCATCAGATCGCGCATGTGGCTCGATGGAGTCGTCCGCGCCTGCGTCCGTGTGACCTTGCCAACGCCGTGAGCGTGTGCAAAACGCAAGCCGTGCCCTATGGTGTCACACTCATCATGGCGCCCTGGAACTATCCGTTTTTGTTGACGCTCGAGCCGCTCGCTGGCGCCCTTGCCGCGGGCAACACCGTGGTTATCAAGCCGAGTGCCTATGCTCCGGCATCGAGCGCGGTGCTCAAGCAAATCTGTGAAGAGGCGTTTGACCCGCGTCTGGTGACGGTTGTCGAGGGCGGGCGTGCCGAGAATGAGGCGCTGCTCGATGAGCACTGGGACAAGATCTTCTTTACCGGTAGCGTTCCGGTCGGCAAGCTCGTCATGGAGCGCGCAAGTAAAAACCTTACGCCCGTGACGCTTGAGCTGGGCGGAAAGAGTCCCTGCATCGTGGATGCGACGGCAAACTTGAAGGTTGCGGCACGGCGTATCGCCTTTGGTAAATGGCTCAACGTGGGGCAGACCTGCGTGGCGCCCGACTACCTGCTGGTCGATACGAGCGTGCACGACGAGCTACTGGGCCTCATCAAGGAGGAAGTCCGCCGTATGTTTGGCGAGCATCCGCTCGATAACGAGGATTACGGGCATATCGTCAACGCCAAGCATTTTGCGCGCGTGCGCGGGCTGATCGACTCCGATAAGGTCGTGCTGGGAGGCACGGCGCGCGAGTCGTCGCTCAAGATTGAGCCGACGATCCTAGACGGCGTGACCCCCGATGACGCCGTGATGCAGGAGGAGATTTTCGGCCCCATCTTGCCAGTGCTGACGTTTGAGAGCTTAGACGAGGCCGAAGCGTTTATTACGGATCGTCCGACGCCGCTGGCCCTGTATATCTTTAGCCAGGATCGCGCAGTTCAGCAGCGCTTTGTGCGCTACGTGCCCTTTGGCGGCGGCTGTGTTAACGACACCATCATGCATCTGGCTACGAGCCATATGGGTTTTGGCGGCATGGGCGCGAGCGGCATGGGGCAGTACCATGGCCGCGAGAGCTTCGATACGTTTAGTCACAAGAAGAGCATCGTGAACAAGGCAACCTGGCTGGACGTGCCGTTTCGGTATGCGCCCTACGCAAGCTGGAAGCACAAATTCGTGCGCATGTTTGTGCATTAGAAAATAGCGCGGATAATACGAACAAGTGTTCCTATTATCCGCATTTTGCGTTAGACTACTATCGTGGGGCACGGATGGGCCAACTCCCTTTAGAAGGGATTTGGTATGAACGTAAGCGATGTTATTTCGTTATTGGCGTTGTTGATCGCGGCTATCGAACTCGGCCTGTTTATCGGCCGAATGAAATAGCCGCCCCCGCATAAGCGAAGACGGCCACTTCTCACGATGAAAACGTGTATCGGAGTTGGCAAGACCCGCTGCCACGGGTGCCATCCGTGTTCCTATCTTATCTGCAAGCGTCCCGTTGCGCAAGCGTTGCGGCAAGCGATTGAAAGATGTAGACGAGATGAATTTGTGTCTGCACGGGCCCGTAGACTTCTCAACTATGTGGTGGATGCTCGCTAGTCGGCAATGGAGGCGGTCATGTTTGATGACGATGACCTGTTCGATTTGGTAGATGATCCGTTTGAGTGGGATCTGCTGCTCGACGATGATGAGCTGGAGCAGGACCGTAAAAGGCAAAAGGATAAGAACGCCCAGGGCAAAGGTTCGAATAAAAAGGACAAGCGCCGCCGCGGCCTGTTCGGCGGGCTCTTTGGCTAACCGCCGCATCGCTGTGTCTGTATACTTAGCACGAGTTTGACGCGTTGCGAAATGAGGACAGAGACGATGATGTGGTTTACCGCCGACCTGCACCTGGGCGATACGAATATCTTGCACGACATGGACCGGCCGTTTGGCTCGGTCGAGGAGATGAATCGCAAGGTTATCGATGCCATCAATGAGTGCGTGACTGCGGATGACCGCCTCTATATTCTGGGTGACTTTACCTATCGTTTGCCCCTGGCGGAGGCGGTACGCCTGCGCGAGCGCATCGAATGCCAGAATGTAACGCTCATCCGTGGTAACCATGACGGCGACTGGGAAGATCCAGCTGCGCCTCAAATCTGGGATGACGTGCGCGATTACCTGGAGATTGCTCCCGGCTATGCCAAGGGCCATCGTCTGGTTATGAGCCACTACCCCATGCTCAGTTGGAATGGCAAGGCGCGTGGCGCCATCATGCTGCACGGGCATATCCACAGCAGGGGAGACCGCACCAACGCGCGCAACCGCGATCGCGAACGTCCTATCTTTCGCTACGATGTCGGTCTCGATGCCAACGATTACAAGCCCGTAAGCCGCGATCAAATCCTTGACTTCTTTGGGCTGTAATTCTCGAACCACCACACAAACCACCACAAAGGTGCCTGTCCCCCTTGCGGTGGTTCTGACGCCGTCGCCATTATGGCGGCGTTTTTTTTGTCCGTGTGGCGCGGTAGAGTGTAGGCGGTTGAAATTTGCGTCCATCGAGGAGCTGCTATGAATGAGATCAAGTGCCCGCATTGTGGCGAAGTTTTTAAGGTCGACGCGTCCGGTTATGCGGATATCGTCAAGCAAGTGCGCGATGCAGAGTTTTCGCGCGACCTGGATGAGCGTGTGAAGGCAGTCCAGCGCGAGGGCGAGCAGGCGCTGGAACTCGAGCGCTCGCGTTCGTCGGCTGCTTTGCAGGAGGCAGAGTCTCAGCGCAACGCTCAGCTTGTCGAGCAGAAGAACACTGCGGATCAGAAACTGGCGCAAGAAGTCGCCAAGCGTGATGCTGAACTCGCCGAGCTACGCGCCAAGCTCGAGGGCGCTGCCGCAGAGCGCGAGAGTGCAAGCCAGCGTGCGGCGGTTGAGGCCCGTGCCGATGCTCAAAAGGAGAACGCCGAGCTCCAGCGCGAGATCGACAATTTGCGTGCGCAGCTGGGACGCAAGGATGATGAAGCCAAGCTTGCCGAGTCGGCGGCGCGCAACGCTGCTCAAAACGATTTAGCTGCGCGTGATGCCCAGATTGCCGAGCTGCAGGCCAAGCTTGCCGCGGCAGACAAGGCTAAGGAGATGGCGCTTGCCGCTGCTGCTGCCGAGTCGCAGCGCGAGCTCGATGCCGCTCGCAGCGAGGCCGAGCGTACGCTTACTGACTATCGCGCGAAGGTACAAGAGAAGTTTTCCGCCGCAAGGGCTCAGTCTGAGCAAGAGGCCGAGGGCCTGCGCGCCCAGCTGCGCGAACAGGAGCTGACGGCCAAAATGAACCTATCGGAGGCGGTCGCCGCGGCGGAGCGTGAGCGTGATGAGGCCCGCGCAAAGCTCACGAGCGAGCTGGCGGTGCGCGATTCGCGCGAGGAACAGGCCAGAGCAGCACACGAGCTCGAGCTTGCGCAGGCCAAGCGCGCGAGCGATGAGCTGATTCGCTACAAGGACGAAGAGATTGAGCGTCTTAAGGACATGAAGGTACGCCTGTCCACCAAGATGGTGGGCGAGTCGCTCGAGCAGCACTGCGAGACTGAGTTCAATCGTTTGCGTATGACCGCGTTTCCTAACGCGTACTTCGAGAAAGACAACGATGCGTCCGAGGGCACCAAGGGCGACTTTATCTTCCGCGAGTGCGACGCGAGCGGCAACGAGATCATCTCGATTATGTTCGAGATGAAAAATGAGAACGACGAGACTGCGACCAAACACAAAAACGAGGACTTCTTTAAGAAACTCGATCACGATCGCCGCCAAAAGGGCTGTGAGTACGCGGTACTCTGCACACTGCTCGAGCCCGAGAGTGAACTCTATAACGCGGGAATCGTAGACGTGAGCTACCGCTACGAGAAGATGTACGTGATCCGTCCGCAGTTTTTCATTCCCATGATTACGCTGCTGCGCAACGCCGCCATGGGTTCGCTGCGCTATAAGCAGGAGCTAGCGGAGTACAAGCAGCAGAACATCGACGTCACGAACTTCGAGGCCAAGATGGAGAAGTTCAAGGACGGCTTCTCGCGCAACTACAACCTGGCGAGTAAGCAATTCGAGTCGGCAATCAAGGAAATCGATGCCGCCATCAAGCAGCTCGAGAAAACCAAGGACGATTTGCGTCGCAGCACCGAGAATCTGCGCCTGGCCCACAACAAGGCCGATGAGCTTACCATTCGCAAGCTCACGTGGGGCAACAAGACCATGAAAGCAGCGTTTGATGAGGCACGCGAGACCGCGTCGGAGACAGGCGATGAGCCCGCCGAGGCGGATTCGTATGAGGTTGAGGATGCCGAGTAGGTCATAGCGGATAGTGCAAAAGCGGGGCCGCTGGCGATATTGCCACCGGCCCCGCTTCGTTTCGTTCCAGTATGTTCGGCTAGTCCTCGAGCAGGTCCTCGATAAAGCCGACGCGGTAGTTTTTGAAGATGACCTCGCCGCCGTCTTGCGTGGCGTCCAGATCGACATCGCCCATGATGCCAAAGTCGTGGTCGCCATCCTCGTCGGCAAAGATCTGGTGCACGTGCCATACGTGCGCGGTCTTCTCGTCGGACTCGTCGATGGAAAACATCGCGGCGCTGCGGGCATCTCCGTCGGTGAGGATCTCCTCGTGTTGTTCGTGGTAGGCATTGAGGGCCTTTTGCCAACGGATCTCGCTCATGCCCCAGTCGTCGTCGAGTTCGCCCAGGTCGCGCACATGCTCGCGGGCGGCAAGAGTCACGCGGCGGAAGAGTGCGTTGCGCACCAGCAGGGTGCAGCCACGGCGGTCTGCCACGACTTCGTCGATGCCCTGCGGCGGCGCGGCGTCGAGTGCTGCCGGGTTGCCGGCGTTCTCCCACTCGTCCACCAGGCTCGAGTCGACCGAGCGCACCACAAAGCCGAGCCATGAGATAATGTCGCGCAGGCGCTCGTCGCGCTTCTCAATGGGCACGGTACGGTCGAGCGAACGGTAGGCCTCTGCCAGGTAGCGCAGCAAAATGCCTTCGGAGCGAGCGATGCCGAGCTTTTGAATGTAACCCTTAAAGTCGCTCGCGCTCTCCAGCATGTCGCGCAGGACGCTCTTGGGCGAGAGCTGGTAGTCGTTGGCCCAGGGTACTTCCTGGCAGTACTTGTCAAAAGCGGCGTCGAGCAAATCCTCGAGCGGTTTTTCGTACGTGACGTCCTGAATACGCTCCAGACGCTCCTCATACTCGATGCCGTCGGCCTTCATTTCGGCCATAGCGCGATCGCGTGCGGCGCGCTCCTGTGCGCGCAGCACCTGCTTGGGGTCCTCGAGCGTAGCCTCGACCATCGAGATGAGGTCCATAGTATAGGTCTCGCTCTCGGGATCGAGCAACTCCAGCGCGGCAAGCAAAAACGGTGAGAGCGGCTGGTCGAGCGCAAAGTCCTCGGGCAGGTCGACCGTCAGCGCGTAGTCGATGTCCGGCGCGGCGTCAGTCGGGGCGTCGGGTGCGGGCGGCACCTCGGTGCGCACGACGACGCCGGAGTCGATGAGCGTGGCGAAGATCTCGTCGGCACGAATCTCGAGCTTTGCCTTTTCCTCGGGCGTTTGCAGGCTTGTCTCGATGAGGTCGTGCACGCGGGCGCGAGCGTCGCCGCCCTGCTCGACCACGCTAATCAC
>RKAY01000158.1 GCA_014846205.1 Collinsella aerofaciens
GTTCCGCACGCAAAGAAGGCCACTTAATGTGGCCTTCGTCTTGCGCAGGACTGTAGAGCAGGAAACCTTATATCCGGCCCCTCCGGTCGGGGACCGCACAAGCACGACTACAGCGTCATGTTCGGATCGGCGTCGACGTCGAACGGCGAGATTTCACCTCGGTCGAATTTACGGCGGGCGACCTCCGCGATCATGGCAGCGTTATCGGTGCACGCCGAAAGCGGTGGCACCGTCACGCGAATACCCTGACGCCCAAGCTTCTTAATCATCATCTCGCGCAGATGCGGGTTAGCCGAGACGCCGCCGCCGATGCAATACTCCTTGCATCCGGTGGCATGCAGCGCGTTCTTGGCCTTCTTGTACTGCACGTCAAAGACTGCCGCCTCGAACGAAGCCGCCAGGTCGGGCAGGTGGATCGTTCGGCCGGCTTTGGTCTCCTGCTCGATGTATAACGTCACAGCGGTTTTAAGGCCCGAAAGCGAGAAGCGATAGTCTCCCCTGCTGTTAAGCGCACGGGGGAAATCGATCGCGCGGGGATTGCCCGTCTCGGCCAGCTTGGAGATGATGGGGCCACCGGGATAGCCCAGGCCCAGCGCCTTGGCCACCTTGTCGAAGGCCTCGCCCACGGCGTCGTCGAGCGTCTCACCGAGCACCTCGTAGTCGCCCCACGCCTTCACGTGCACGAGCATGGTGTGCCCGCCCGAGACAAGCGTGAAGATAAACGGCGGTTTGAGGTCGGGTTGCGCCAGCAGGTTGGCAAACAGATGACCCTCAAGATGATTGACGCACACGAGCGGTTTGCCGGCGGCGTAGGCAAAGCCCTTGGCGAAGGCGACGCCAACCACGAGCGCACCCACCAGGCCCGGACCCTGCGTCACGCCCACGGCGGCAAGCTCACTTGGTGCAATGGCTCCGCCCGTAAGGCCCAGCGACGCTGCGGCGTCCTCAAGTGCCGCATCCACGACGCTCACGATGACCTCGACGTGCTTGCGCGAGGCGATCTCGGGCACCACGCCGCCAAAACGGGCATGGAAATCAATCTGCGTCGACACCTGGTTGGCCAGCATATTGCCATCCGCATCGATAATTGCCACCGCCGTCTCGTCACAAGAGCTCTCGATAGCGAGTACTAAGCGGCGACGCTCAATCTCGACACGTTCCTCGGCAGAGCGCTTGGGCGCAGGCAGGGGCCATAAGCGTTGCTCGGCTGCCGTCGGCTCGGGCGAGGCGTTATCGACCGGAAGCACGAGGGGAAGTGGGGCCGTCATGACGATGGCGTCCTTGCCGGCACCGTAGTAGCCGCGGCGACGGCCCGCCTCGGTAAAGCCCAGAGCGGCATAGAGCGCAATCGCGCCCTCGTTGCCGTCCTCGACCTCGAGCGAAGCCGTCGTGCAACCGAGCATCTGGGCGTCGTAGCTTACATGTGACAGAAGCTTGCGGGCAATGCCCCCGCGACGATGCGCCGAATCGACGGCAACGTCCATGATCTGCACGTCACCATCGACAACCATACCGCCGGCAAGGCCCAGGAGCTGGCCGTCATCGTGCGCAACCCACCAGCTGCGCGGAGCGGCAACGTCCTGGCCCAACTCGGACAGGAACATGCTCGGGGTCCACGCCTCGTGCCCGGCGCCTTCGAAACAGGCTGCCTCCAGCGCGCTCGCACCCTCGGCATCCGCCGCACCCATGGGGCGGAACTGCAAATGGCGACCGGCGAGCTCATCGGCCACGCCCGTTATTTCACTCTGCGCGCTCTCGGCAAGACCGAGACGTCTGCGCTCGTTTTCCTCGGCATCCGAAAGGCGCGTATAGATCGGCAGGATGCGGGCCGGGTCTCCGTCGCCCGCAGCATGCGCAAGAAGCAGGCCCTCGCCCGAAGGCCACCACAGGTCGCGCTCCACGCAGCGGGCGGTCTCCTCCTCACGCAAAAGCTTGCCGTAACGTACCAAGCCGTCGCCCGTCAGCCTCATTTGATCCCAGTCGGCGGCCTCGCGCCACTCATCGAGCGCCACGGCTGCCTTGACCACGCTCTCGCGCTCAAACTGACGCTCGGGGCCTTCGTCCCCCAGCACATACAGCGCCGGGTACACCTCGCCGCGCATGGCGTCGGCAAGAACACCAAGCTTGCCGCGCACGCCGGCCTTCCATGCCGTCCAGGCGCAAGCATCGAGCGTCGACACGCCCAACAACGGCACATTGGCACCGCGCGCCAGACCCTTTGCGGTGGAGATGCCGATACGCACGCCCGTAAACGAGCCGGGACCGCGACCGACCACATAACAGCCGACATCGCTGCGATCCAGGCCGGCCTGCTTCAGTACGTCATCAACAGTATTCACGAGCTCCACGTTGGCATGACGGCGACACAGATGGTCCCCACTTACCAGCTTCGCCTCGCCTGCCTGCACATCAATCCAGCTTACCGCGCAGGCAAGCATGTCAGTCGAAGTATCGAGCGCCACCGCCGGCGCGTTGTCCCTATGCAAGCTCATCTTGTACAGCCCTATCAATCAAATCGGAAAGCTCCGTCGCGCGCTCGCCGTGAGCCTCAAGCGTAATCGTTCGCACGTCGCTGTTGTCCTCGTCACGCTTAAGCGTCACCGAGAGATACTCGTCGGTCAGCTCATCCTGGAACTGCTCGCCCCACTCCAGCAGGCAAGCTCCCTCATAGCCCAGCACGTCAAAAATGCCCGTATCCTCGAGCTCGTAAGCATGCTCCAGGCGGTACAGGTCAAAGTGGAACAGCGGAATGCGGCCCTGGTCATGAACGGCCATGAGCGCGAACGTGGGGCTCGTAACCATATGCCCGTCGCCCAAGCCGCGCGAAACGCCCTTGGTAAAGTGGGTCTTCCCCACCCCCAGGCCACCGGTCAAAATCAACACGTCACCGTCTTCCAGGCATGGCGCAACCAACTCGCCAAAATGCTCGGTATCGGCAGCACTAGCCGTTTTGTAAGTGCCTACCCCCAGGCGCTCCAGGGACATATACGCTCCTTATTATTCCGAGGCGGCGTCTGGTGCGGGATGTCGCTCCAGATAGTCGCCCAGCATCTTAAAGTCTTCCTCCAGCAGCTCCTGCCACGCCGGGTTACGCAAGGCAGCCGCCGGGTGGAACGTGGGCATCACCACAAAATGCCCCATCTGATGGAACCTGCCGCGCAGCTTGGTGATGCCGATCTCGGTCTTAAGCACAAAGTGCGTCGCGGGATTGCCGAGCGTCACGATGATATCGGGCCAGATACTGCGAATCTGCTCACGCAAAAACGGCGAGCACGCCAATACCTCCTCGGGGCGCGGATTGCGGTTTCCCGGCGGGCGACACTTGAGCACGTTGGCGATATACACATCTTCACGTTTAAGGCCCGCCAGCGACAGAATGCCGTTGAGGTCCTCACCCGCTGCGCCGACAAAGGGCTCGCCTTGCAAATCCTCATTGCGGCCCGGTGCCTCGCCAATAAACATCACGCGGGCACGGGGATTGCCCACACCAAACACAATGTTATGACGCGACTGATAGAGCTGGCAAAGGCGGCAATCGCCCAAAACAGCCTCAATCTCCTCGAGCGCAACTTCACGCGGCGCCTGATGGCTATGACCGGGGATGTGCATGACGCCCATAGCGGCTCCTACACGTAGACCTTGTCGAGGCGCATGCCAAAGCCGCAGGCGACCTCGTAGTTAATCGTGCCACGCAGTCGGGCCATCTCGTCCATAGTGATCTCGGCATCGCCGTCGCGGCCGACAATAATCATCTCGTCACCATACTCGGCCTCGGGAATCTCGTGTGCCGGGTTGGACTGAATAGCGACCATAAACTGATCCATGCAGATATTGCCAACCTGACGCACGCGCTCGCCGCGATACAGCACATCCATACGATTGGAAAGCGTACGCGATAGGCCGTCGGCGTAACCGATCGGCAGCGTGCAGATCTGAACGCGCGTACGCGGCACACGGTAGGTAAAGCCGTAACCCACGCCCTCACCCATCGCAGGATGCGCCACGCGCGTCACGCGCGCATGGACGCTCATGACGGGATCAAGCTGCATCACGCGTCCGCTCAGCTCGCACGGCTGCATTCCGTACAAGCCAACGCCGGCGCGAATCATATCAAAATGCATCGAAGGATCGAGCATCGAGGACGGCGTGTTGGCACAGTGCACGATGCCGCACTCAAAACCCGCGTCCTTAATGGCTTGAACGGCCTCGGTAAAGCGCTGGCACTGCAGTTTGTAGTCCCAACCCGAAGGCTCGTCGGCCGTGGCGAAGTGCGTGAATACGCCGTCGCACTGGATACCGCGATGGAAACTGATACCGCGTACAAAGTCGAGCACCTGCGTATAGTGAACGCCGATACGATTCATGCCCGTCTCGATGGCCAGATGGTATTTGCCCACCTTGCCCGCCGCAACGGCGCACTCGCCATAGGCCAAGGCAAAATCGGACGTATAGACCGAAGGCATGATGTCAAACTCAAGCAACGTAGGAATTGCCTCGATGGGCGGCTCGCTTAAGATCAGGATGGGTTTGGTGATGCCGCCCTGACGTAGCTCAACGCCCTCATTGACCGTCGCCACCGCGAACATATCAGCGCCGGCCGAGTACATAATCTTAGCGCACTCAACGGCACCATGACCATATGCGTCGGCCTTGACCACGCAACACAGGCGTTGGCGAGGATCCAGCAGATTCTTATAGGCCCTCGTGTTGCGACGAAGCGCCCCACGGTCAATCTCAACCCAGGACCAGCGCGTCAAATCGGCCTTATTCATGATTAATCATCCGACCCTTCGTCCATGATTCCCAGATCTTCGAGCGCATCCTTCGCCGCCAACTCCATAGCGGGACCGATCAGGTCAATCAGATCGGTGGCGATAACGCTCTTTTCGCCATACTCCGTCGCGGCGGCAAAGCCAGCATAGCTATGGAGCGCGACGGCGTACGAGTACAGCAACTCCCAGCGATCCATATCGTCACGCATGGTTGCCAGCGTGCCGGCAAGGATGCCGGCGAGAACATCGCCGGAGCCGGCAGTCGCCAGCGATGCCGGGCCCGACAGCGGCAGGAGCACACGCTCAACACCGCAAATAGCCGTCGTTGGCCCCTTAGCGATGACGACAAGGTTATCGGAGCCCGCAGCCCAGACAACCTTCTGTGCGGCAGCGATTGCCGTCCCCAAATCGTTGACCTCGTCACCGGCAACCAAACGTGAAAGCTCACGATAGTGCGGCGTCATGACCAGCGGTTGCTCACGGCGATACATCTCGGGATTGCTGTCGATGCCATCAATCGCAATCTTAGAGAGGCAGTTGAGCGCATCGGCGTCCAGGATAAGCGGAACGTCGAGCTCAAGTAGGCCAGAAACCACCTGCATAGCGCCGGCGGATGTCGTCATGCCCGGTCCGCACAAAACGCAGCTGTACTTCTTAGCAATCTCGCATACCGTCATGCGCGCTGCGGCGCCAAAGGAGCCACGGGAATCGGAGGGGATGGCGAAGACTGGAATAGACGGAAGCGCCATGCGAATGAGATTGGCGCAGGCATCGGGCGTTGCGACGGCGACATATCCAGCACCGGCGCGTGCCGCAGACTTAGCGGCCATAATAGCGGCACCGGGATACTGCGCCGAACCAGCAACGATGAGCACCGAGCCACGAGAATACTTATCGATATTGCTCGGCAGCGGAGCAAAATAGTCAACAAGGTCGCCGGGCTCAACGATCTCAGCAGCATGGTCCACGTCGTCGATTACCTCGTCAAGGCGGTCGTACAGACCCCCGCATACCAAGTCGCCGGCATACTCGGGGCCATCGGCACTATACAATCCGATCTTAGGAGCAATCATCGTCACGGTGCGCTCGGCGCGAATGCAGTCATCATCGACCACGCCCGTCTCGGCGTTGAGGCCCGAGGGAACATCGATAGAGACAACTCTGTCGGCATTTTCGTTTACAGTGGGAATCCAAATGGAGAATGGGGCGCGGAGATCACCGTGAAAACCGGTGCCAAAAATAGCATCGACCACGACATCAGCCTTATCAATAAGCACCTCGAGCTCATCGCGCGAGGGGCCGACGCACACATGCACATCGCGACCTGCGGTTCGACGAGCAACATGGCGCGCCAAGGCAGCAGGAATCTCGTCGGGCTCGACCGGAGAGACGATATCCACATCAACACCCTTATGAGCAAGGATGTCAGCCGCGACCCAGCCATCGCCGCCGTTATTGCCAAAACCGACCAGCACAAGGACTCGATCGGGATTGAGCTTAAGAATCTCGTTGGCGGCAAACTCGCCCGCCAGCTCCATAAGCTCAGCCTTCGAAGTTCCCTCGCGCTCGATAATATCCTCGAGGCGAACGACTTCCTCGGTACTCAAAACCGGTTTCATCTATGCTCCTAGCGTATCTTGCGAAGCATCGCCCAGGTGCTCCGTCAAAGCTGAATTCTGCAACTGCTCAAGCTCATCCAAGACAGAGCGAGCCTCTTTAAATGTTTGCGCAACACGTTCCTTGGTGCTCACCTTTTCGTCTTTTGGCTTCGGGCGGGCATCTTCGGTAATGGCGATGGCATTCGCAACAGCCAAGTCGCCCGTTAGCGTAATGGAAAGAGCAACCTCAACGACACCAAGCTCTTGAGCTATCTCGAGCGCACGCCCTGAAAGCAATGCCTTCGGCTTGCCGAGTTTATCGCGCGTTACCGAGACGTCTTTGCGGCCAACGCCCTGACTAAAACCAGTTCCGAGGGCTTTAAGAACCGCTTCGCGAGAAGCAAAACGACTCGCATAATGCGCCGCAGGACGCGATGAGGCATCACAATACGCGCACTCTTCTTCGGTAAACACACGCCGAGCAAACGACGGTGTCTTTTCAAGGATTGATTTCATGCGGGAAATCTCGACGATATCAACGCCGATACCGGCTTCGGCCATGTTCACCTCCATATTGCACAGACTAGGTTATTGTAGCCCGTTAACGGAAGATGCGACAAACGAGGGCTATAAAACACAGCGAGTTTGTTAGATCTGGTATATAAACGCAAAAAAAGGGGGAGGCCGCGAGGCCTCCCCCTTCTTCAGTTCCACTGGCGGCTCGGTGCCGTCCACCGGTCAGCGGCGCCCTGGCCTCCCACGGGCTGAC
>RKAY01000011.1 GCA_014846205.1 Collinsella aerofaciens
GACGGGCGTTGAGCCATCATCAGTCAGGACCACGGCATTCGAAAGATCGGCGCCGCGCGACTTGAGGAGCTTCTTGGCGTTGGACCAGTACTGCCCCGGGATATCGCTCAGATCGACGGTGCTAGACGAGGCGGACTCGGTTTGCTCGGCAGTGGTATCGGCCGTTGAACTCCCTCGCTTGTTGAGCATGCCCGACACAATGGCGAACACAATCGAGAGAGCAAAGAAAATCGCCAGCACAATGAGGATTTTCTTGATTACACTCGACGAACGCGACGGCGTCTCTTCCTCGTCCTCACCATACTGCGGAATCGATTTGGGATACTCGCGATAAGGTTGGCGCGCATACGGATCGCGCGACTCATAACGAGGCTGGGCCTGCGCCGTGCGCGGCATATACGTCGTCTGCTGAGGCTGCGGAATGGGATTTTGCGGCAGGTTGTTATAAGCGCCTGCCGCCGCATTGCCATACGGCTCCGGCGTCGTATTGCCATACGGGTCCTGCGGTGCATAATCAAACGGATCCCGCGGTGTATCGCCATAGCCCATAACTCGCGTGGGTTCGGCGGACGCCCGCGTCGCATCAGGGGCAGCATTGCCGGGGTTCGACACAATGCGGGTCGCATCGGCGCTGCCGCCAGCCTGTGCGGAGCCATATCCGCCCATCACGGTCGTCTTGTCCTGGTCCATGCAACGTTTCCTTTCCGTCGCCTGCAAGCATCAAGTTATCCATGCATTCTACCCGCGCAAAAGCCTATGATGGGCAAAGCCCGCCGGTATCTACAAGACATGCGCGGGCCTAAGGATCAAAAAGCCCCGCCGAGCCTGGTGGGCACGACGGGGCGGGCAAGCGGCTATGAGCAGCAGGCTTAGAACAGGCCGGTGATGTTGCCGTCGTTGTCGACATCGATGTTTTCGGCCGCGGGAACCTTGGGCAGACCCGGCATGGTCAGAACGTTGCCAGTCAACGCAACCACAAAGTGGGCACCGGCGGAAACCTTGAGCTCGCGCACGGTGATGCGGAAGCCCTCGGGAGCGCCCAGCGCCTTGGCGTTGTCGCTAAAGCTGTACTGCGTCTTGGCGACGCACACCGGCAGGTTGCCAAAGCCGTTCTCGCGCAGCTCGGCGAGCTGACGCTTGGCAGCCGGCGTAAAGTCGACACCATCGGCGCGGTAAACCTTGGTGGCGACGGCCTCGAGGGCATCGGCCACATCGGCGCCGTCCTCGTAGGCAAACTTGAGCTCGCTCGGCTGCTCAATCAGGCGCATGACCTCATCGGCCAGGTCGAGCGCGCCCTCGCCGCCCTTGGCCCAGACCTCGGAAAGCTTAACGTTGACGCCGAGCTTCTGGCACTCGGACTCGATGAGCGCAAGCTCGGCCTCGGTGTCCGTCGGGAAGCGGTTGATGGCGACCACGCAGGGAAGACCATAGACGTTCTGGATATTGTCAACATGGCGCAGCAGGTTGGGCATGCCGGCCTTGAGGGCATCGAGGTTCTCGTCGTTGAGGTCGGTCTTGGCAACGCCGCCGTTGTACTTAAGCGCACGGGCGGTGGCGACAATCACGACGGCGCTGGGGCGGACGCCCGTCATGCGACACTTGATGTCGAGGAACTTCTCGGCACCCAGATCGGCGCCAAAGCCGGCCTCGGTAATGGCGACATCGCCAAAGCGCATAGCCATGCGCGTGGCCATGATGGAGTTGCAGCCGTGGGCGATATTGGCGAAGGGGCCGCCGTGGACAAACGCGGGCGTACCCTCGAGCGTCTGCACCAGGTTGGGCTTGAGCGCATCCTTAAGCAGTGCGGCCATGGCGCCTTGAGCCTTAAGGTCGCGGGCACGAACGGGCTCGCCGGCAAAGCTGTAGCCGACGACGATCTCGCCCAGGCGCTCCTTGAGGTCGTTGATGCTCGTGGACAAGCACAAGATCGCCATGACCTCGGAAGCAACAGTAATGTCGAAGCCATCCTCGCGCGGCACGCCCTGGGCCTTGCCGCCAATGCCGTCGATAATATGGCGCAGCTGGCGGTCGTTCATGTCGACGACGCGCTTCCAGGTGATGCGCTTAACATCGATACCGAGCTGGTTGCCCTGCTGAATATGGTTGTCGAGCATAGCGGCCAGCAGATTATTGGCGGCACCGATAGCGTGGAAGTCGCCGGTAAAGTGCAGGTTGATGTCCTCCATGGGGATGACCTGCGCCCAGCCGCCGCCGGCGGCGCCGCCCTTGACGCCAAAGACGGGGCCGAGCGAAGGCTCACGCAGGGCCACAGCGCTCTTGACGCCGCGACGGCGCAGGCCATCGGCCAGACCGATGGTCGTGGTGGTCTTGCCCTCGCCGGCGGGCGTGGGGTTGATGGCGGTCACGAGGACGAGCTTGGCCTGGTGATCGGTCGGCTCGTTGAGCAGGGAATAGTCGACCTTAGCCTTGTCGAAGCCGTACGGAATCAGGTGCTTTACGTCGACGCCGGCGTTCTTAGCCACCTCGGTAATGGGCAGCGGCGTGACGGAACGTGCGATTTCGATGTCAGTAGGCATGGGCGGTCCTTTCGTTACCGGATGAGAAAAAGACCAATTCAGCATAGCACGGGCGCGCAATAGTAAAACACCCGTAACCGATGAATGGCGATATGTTTACCCGATGCCCAGCGATAGTCTACAGACCAGCTAAAACAAACCCGCCTCTAAACGGCTGGCTCGATGCCCAAGTGCTCAAAGGTGCGAAGCGTTGCCTGGCGGCCCTGGGGCGTGCGAATCATCAAGCCGCACTGCAACAGATAAGGCTCATAGACATCCTCGAGCGTACCCGGGTCCTCGCCCACCGCGCTGGCAAGGGTCGTCAGGCCCACGGCACGGCCGGAGAACGTCTTGGCAAGTGTCTCCAAGATGCGAATATCCATCCAGTCCAGACCAAGCTCGTCGATCTCAAAGAACTCGAGTGCCTGACGGCAGATATCGAGCTCGATGGGACCGTTGCCGCGCACTTGCGCATAGTCGCGCACGCGTTTGAGCAGACGGTTGGCGAGACGCGGCGTACCACGCGAACGCGAGCCGATCTCGAGCGCGCTCGGATGGTCGATCGTCACGCCCAGAATGGTCGCCGAGCGCGTCACGATCTGGGCGAGCTCCTCGACCGTGTAGTAGTCCAGGCGATACGAAATACCAAAGCGGTCGCGCAGCGGGCCGGTCAGCATACCCGAGCGGGTCGTTGCCGCCACCAGCGTAAACTTGGGGATATCCAGGCGAATCGAACGTGCGGCCGGGCCTTTGCCGATCACGATATCGAGCGCAAAGTCCTCCATCGCGGGATACAGGACTTCCTCGACCGAACGGTTCAGACGGTGGATCTCGTCGATAAACAGCACGTCACCCGGCTGCAGGTTGGTAAGGATAGCCGCCAGGTCACCGGTACGCGCAATGGCCGGACCACTCGTCGTCTTGATCTGAGCGCCCAGCTCGTTGGCGATAACCGTAGCCAGCGTGGTCTTGCCTAGACCCGGAGGGCCCGAGAAGATCACGTGGTCGAGCGTCTCGCCACGACTCTGCGCCGCCTCGATCAGCACGCGCAGGCTCTGCTTGATATGCTCCTGACCGCAGTAGTCGTCCAGGCGCTGGGGACGCAGGGTACGGTCGACATCGAGGTCTTCGGGCGTCAACTCCGAGCCCACCATGCGCTCACCGTGCGCCATGGATGCCGCCGGCGAGCTGCCGGGCGTCGCCCACAGGTCCTGAGAGTCATCGGCTTCCCACATCACGCATCCATTCCGAGTCGCTTAAGCGCCGCGCCGAGCAGGTCCTCGACACGCATATCCTGCCCATCATACCCGCTCAAGGCAACCTCGGTCTCTTGCGGACTAAAGCCCATGGAAAGGAGCGCCGCACGGGCGTCATCGATCGCCGAGGGAGCGGCGGCGGGAACCGGCATCGCAACCTGACCGGGAATTACGTCGACCGGAACAAAGCCCTTGTCCTTGGCAAAGGTACTCTTGAGCTCCAGGATCAGACGCTGGGCGGTCTTTTTGCCCACACCGGGCACCTTGGCCATACCCTTGTCGTCCTCGGCCATCACCAGAGAATACAGCTGGCCCACGGTATAGGTGGAGAGCACGGCAAGCGCCAGGCGCGGACCGACACCCGACACGGACACGAGCCGATCGAACATCGTGCGCTCGTCCTTGGAAGCAAAGCCAAAGAGCGTCATGGCGTCCTCGCGCACCTGCATACGGGTATAGAGGCGCACCTCACCGCCGGGCGTAGGCAGCGTGGCGGCAGTGCTGCCCGAGATGCCGAGCTCAAAGCCCACACCCGATACATCGACAACGGCCGAGCTCATCGTGGCCTCGACAAGCGTTCCATGGAGCTGGGAAATCATCAGTATCCGGTTCCTCTCTGTTGATAGAACTCGCCGCCGGTAAGCGCCCGGGTGCGGCTGAGGTTAACGTGGCAGATGGCGCAGGCCAGGGCATCGGCGGCATGGTCGGGATGCGGGTCGTGATCGAGCTGCGTGAGCGTACGAACCATATACGCGACCTGCCGTTTGTCCGCGGCGCCGGTGCCCACAACAGCCTGCTTAATCTGCATAGGCGTGTACTCGCCAATCTCGAGCGCGCATTCCGAAAGCGCCACGAGCGCGGCACCGCGGGCATGCGCCGTAGGGATGGCCGAGCGAACGTTGGCGCCAAAGTAAATGCTCTCGATAGCAGCGGTATCGGGTCGATAACGCTCCACGACACCCTTGAGGTCGTGGGCGATATGCGACAGGCGCACCGCGAGCGGGCTGCCCGCGCTGGTCTCGATACAACCGTAGGCGCGACAGCGAACCTCGCCGCGCCGCTCCTCGATAATCCCCCAACCCGTATGGGCCAAACCAGGGTCGATACCCAAAATGACCAAGCCAACCTCCCCTCGCCACAAGCACGGCGCGAGACAAGGCCCCGCGCACTATTCACGAACGTCTGTTCTAGAATAACACAACGGGGCCAAGATGCTTAGTTGAAGTATCGGGGTTGGGAGCGAATCCTATCCCATAGTTAGTTTTGAGAGAAGAACGGGAATTGCCTCGGATCCACCGGCGGTTGCGGCATCGGCGTGCCCTGGGGCCCACCCTGCGGTCCGCCCTGGCCGCCCATCATCTTTTCGATGGCGTCCTGGACCTCGCCCTCAAACTTTTTCATGCCCTCATGCAGGCGACGCTGGCCATCCTCGGAGCGCAGCTCCTCCATCTGCTCGGGCGAAATACCCAACAGGTCACCCAGTATGCCCATCATCTCGCCACGCATGCGCTCGCTTGTATCCTCGTCGGCAAAACGACGCACCTCAGCGCGCGCCAGCGAATCGACCGTCATGCGTTCCTTGCCGCTCAGCCCCAGGTCGGACCACGCGAGCATGTACGGCCAGGCGCGCTCGACAAACGAACGAGCCGAGACGATCGGCGCCGGCGGCAGCATGCGGCGGGCGGCCTCGCCCTGACGTACGAGCATCAGCAGCAGCGAGCAAGCCTCGGGCTTGCCGGCAGCCATTGGGATGTCGTCGAAGGGTCGGTTGCGGTCCACGTGCGCCTCGAGCGTGCCATCGACCTCGCCCGGCTCGAGCCCACCGAGCAGCTGCGCCGCGCGATCAAGCATGTCGACCGGGCCGTCGAGCGTCGAGAGCGCCCGCGCCAGCACGCGCTCCATGCAATCTTCCACCGCGTTGAGCGTCACGAGCTCCTGCGGCACCACGGCAGACGTGCGGTTGCGCACGCGCGCCACAAACTCGAGGGTCGACAGATACACATCGCCAAAGGGCGCGTAATCGCCCTGGTAGCCACCGCAAAGCGCCGGTGCCGCCAACGCGTACTCGGTCTTGGAAAGCGGGCTCAGAGCCATCGCGCCCAGCTCGAGCGCCGTGTCCTCCAACATGAGGCCCAGCGCACGCGAACGCAGGCGCTCGGCATCGCCCGCCGACACATCGCGGTCGAGTACGCGCGCCGCATCCGGCGCATCGCGCTCAACCGTGCGAATATGCAGGCGCTCGGCAATCGCGCGAACGGCGGCACAACGGGCGGCCTCGGCCTCCTCCTGCGCCGGCGTAAAGATGCGGTTGCGGTCCAACACCAGGCCGATCACGTTGCGCGAGCCCAATGCATCGACAGCCAGCGCCGCAAGCAAAGACGACGGCAGATCGCCCTCGAGCACCACCACGGCGCGCGACGTACCATGGGCACGGGCGTTATCGCGCACAGCGAGCACCAGCGCCTGCCACAACCACTCCTCGGAACGAAACTCGGGCAGCTCGTGGTCCTCCAAAGCATCGAGCATTACGCCGCGCTGAATCTCCTGAACCAGCAGGCTCTCCTCAAAACACGGCGCCTGGGCCACCACGCGCCCGCAGTCGTCGAGTACAAACGACCCGCCGGTATACACCGACTCGTCATAAGCACCAACCGGCGCCATGCAGGCAAACCATACGCTGCGCTTGGAGGCGATCTTGCGGTAGGCACCGCTGCGAACGGCGGCAATGGCGGCCGTCTCACGGTCGGTCATGTCAAACGCGTTGAACTGAAAATAGGCGATAAGGTCGACGCCGGTCGGCAACATCTCGAGCTCGCGGTCCAAGTCGAAGATCACGGCGATACGCACGCCGTCCACGTCAAAGACCGGCGGCGCCCAACGGGCATCGCCGGTCCCACCGCGCTGCAGGGCAATGCTCGAACGGGCCGGCACCACATGACCGTCCTTGAGCATCATGTAGTCGAGCAGGGGCTGGCCCTCAAACGAAACCGCCGCGGGC
>RKAY01000174.1 GCA_014846205.1 Collinsella aerofaciens
CAGGGACAGGGCCTTGCCACCTACCGCGAGCTCATCCGCAATATATCGACCAAGACGCGCCCCGAGGGCGGTGCGCTCAGCCTTATCCTAGATCGCTGGGTCGCCTCGTGTGCCGATGCCGACGAGTCTGCCGTCAATTCCCAACTGGCCCCGCTCGAGGAAATGGTCCACGGCTTCGACTTCGCCCGTATGCTCCGCCGCTACCGCGCGGCCGTATCCGAGGGCGACGAAGAGGCCATGAGCCGCGTGGCCAAATGGATCCGCGGCGAATACCGCACCAAGAGCGAGGCTCGCGCCGAATTGGGCTCCTCAACCATCATCAGCGATGACGACTGGTACGACTACGTTAAGCTCATTGCGCGCTTTTTGGTTTGCAGCGGCTACAAGGGCATGCTGGTGCTCATCGACGAGCTCGTGAATCTGTACAAGATTCCCAACGCCATCACGCGCCAATATAACTACGAGAAGATCCTGACCATGTACAACGACACGCTGCAGGGCAAAGCGCAGTACCTGGGCGTGATCATGGGCGGCACGCCGACCTCTATCGAGGACCGCCGCCGCGGCGTCTTTTCCTACGAGGCCCTTCGGAGCCGTCTCGCTCAGGGCCGTTTTGCGCGCGATGACCTCAAAGACATGCTCGCGCCCATCATCCGCCTGCAGCCGCTCACCTACGAGGAGCTGCTGGTGCTCATCGAAAAGCTCATGCAGATCCATGCCGGCTACTTTGGCTGGACGCCCACGCTTACCGAGAACGACTTGGTGGACTTCCTCAAGATTGAGTTTGGCCGCGTGGGAGCAGACACGCACCTGACGCCCCGCGAGGTCATCCGCGACTTTATCGAGCTGCTCGATATCCTTTGTCAAAACCCCGACGCCAACGTGGCCGAGTTGCTGCAAGGCGTCGGTGGCGACGCGCTGGTGCCGGCAGCCGCAACAGACGACACCGGCACCGCAGACGATGACCGCAACTTCGCCGAATTCACCATCTAACCTGCCAAAAAGGGACAGGTTTATTTTGGCAGGTTTTATCTGGGCAAACGCCGATGTTGCAATTCGACGACCCATTGCCCGTTGCGTTTGATAGCCCGTTGTTGAGAGGAGGTCCCATGAACGCTTTTGACCGCTACGCCCCGTTTATCCAGGATTTCATTTACTCCCACGATTGGGAGAGTCTACGCTCTATCCAGGTTGCGGCGGCAGATGCCATCTTCAACACGCAAGACAATGTGCTCCTGACGGCATCCACGGCATCTGGCAAAACTGAGGCGGCCTTCTTTCCCATCCTGACCGAGTTTTGGGAGAATCCGCCCGCAAGCGTGGGCGCCCTCTACATTGGCCCCCTCAAGGCGCTCATCAACGACCAATTCGTCCGCCTCAACGACCTGTGTGAAGAAGCCGATATCCCCGTCTGGCACTGGCATGGCGATGTCTCGCAATCGCACAAGACCAAACTCATCAAAAAACCGAGCGGCATCTTGCAGATTACGCCCGAATCACTCGAGGCACTCCTGATCCACAAGCACATGGCAATCCCGCGTATGTTCTGCGACCTGCGCTATGTGGTCATCGACGAGGTCCACTCGCTCATGCGCGGTGACCGCGGCGGGCAGACGCTCTGCCTTATCGAGCGTCTTTCGCGCATGGCGGGCGTGCGGCCCCGCCGCATCGGCCTTTCGGCCACCATCGGGGACCCGGAACGCACGGGCGCCTTTCTCTCACAGGGGACGGGACGCGACTGCGTCATCCCCCGCTTTGAGGAGCCGCGCCGCGTTTGGCGTATCTCCATGGAGCACTTCTACAACTCGGGTCCCCAGGCGCAGCAGCGAGGATCCACGAGCACGGGTCCGCAGGAGGCTGAGGTGCTCGCATGCGAGCGCATTGAGGCGGCACCACCCACGGCGCTGCCCGTCAGCACCCAAGACATGCGCCATAGCGGACAGCTTACACAGGAGGAACGCCGCCAACGTCGCGAGCAGGCACGGGGCAAGGCTGCCCCCAAGGACCGTCGCACTTCCTCAGCCCCCGAGGGCGAAGTCGACATCCCGCAGGCAACCGAACAGGCACTGCTCAACCCCACCGACACCGCACCCGACAACGCCGACCCCGGCATGGGCTACATCTTTGAACATACCCGCGGCCGCAAGTGCCTGGTCTTTGCCAACTCGCGCGAGGAGGCAGAGGCCGTGTGCTCCATGTTGCGCAGCTACTGCGAGAGCCGGCACGAGCCAGACCGCTTCCTTATCCATCACGGCAACCTCTCGGCATCGCTACGCGAGACCGCCGAGGAGCTCATGCGCGACGAGGAACAGGCACAGACAACCGTCACCACCTCCACACTAGAGCTCGGCATTGATATCGGCCGCCTGGAACGCGCGTTCCAGATCGATGCACCGTTTACCGTCAGCTCTTTTTTGCAGCGCATGGGGCGCACAGGCCGTCGCGACCTTCCGCCCGAGATGTGGTTTGTCATGCGCGAGGAAGAACCCGAGCCGCGCACGATGATGCCCGAGACCATTCCCTGGAAGCTCCTGCAGGGCATCGCGCTCGTTCAACTCTATCGCGAGGAAAAGTGGGTCGAGCCACCCGAGCTCGATCGACTCCCCTACAGTTTGCTCTACCACCAGACTATGTCGACGCTCGCCAGTACCGGCGAGCTCACACCGGCCGAGCTTGCTCAGCGCGTTCTCACGCTCAGCTATTTCCACCGTGTCTCGGCCGATGACTATCGCATACTGCTGCGCCACCTCATCAAGATCGACCATATCCAGGTCACCGAAAGTGGCGGGCTCATCGTGGGTCTCGCGGGAGAGCGCATCATCAACAACTTTAAGTTCTACGCCGTGTTCCAGGAGAACGAGGAGTTTACCGTCCGGAGCGAATCGGCCGAGCTGGGCACGATTGTCAACCCGCCACCACCTGGCGAGCGCATCGCCATCGCGGGCCATTGCTGGATCGTCGAAGAAGTGGACTGGAAGCGACACACCGTCT
Source organism: Collinsella aerofaciens (assembly GCA_014846205.1). Next base: position 2,992 of record RKAY01000174.1, read on the forward strand.
TTGCCACGCAAGTCAAAGGTCGTGTGCCGGCCTACTTTGGCGACTGCCCCGGCGACATCAATACTCACGTACTCGAGCGTATGCGCAAGGCGCTCAACGAGCATGCGGCATATCCGTATCTCATGGGCAACGCACGGGCACGCCTTGCGCAGGCTCGTCATACCGCCGAGATTTCGGGCGCGGGAACTAAACCGCTCATTAACCTGGGCGGCGACACCTGGGTACTCTTCCCTTGGCTGGGCAGCTACGCCTTTTTGGCACTCGAGCGCATGCTCAAGATTAAATGTGCCGCTGAGCTGGGCCTTCGCGGGCTCGATCCGTCGCGTCCATACTTTATGCAGTTTAAGATGAAGGCCGACGAGGAGACATTCTTTGAGGTGCTCGCCGCCGAGGCCGAAAAGGACTTCAGCCCCATCGATCTCGTCTATCCCAGCGAGGTGCCTTACTTTGACCGCTACGACGAGTTTGTTCCCGAGGAGCTCGTGCTCAAAGGCTTCGCCGAAGGCGTGCTCGACATCGAGGGCATGAAGCAGCGTGTCCGCAGCTGGCGCGACCACACATAAAACGGGGCCGACTATATGAGTAGTCAATTTGGGACGGGGCTATTTTAGCTACCCCTGCCGCCAATCGGCCAACCCGTTCGCGCTACCTGCTTGGGTAGCTAAAATAGCCCCGTCCCAAATTGACTACTCCCAATAGGCTAGTCGTGGAGAGCAGCGCCGAGGAAGTCGGTGTCGAAGGGCACAGCTTCGGCAAAGGCGTAGTCGCCGTCACTGGCGATGAGCAGGTAGTTTTCCTCGCCGCCGAACTCCGCATCGCCACATGGGACCACCCAGGCATGGGCGAATACCTCGAGTGCCGTGGCAGCGCAGTCGCGCAGGAACGTCACATCGCTCCCCTTGTTTGCGCTCACGATATTGGCCACGTAGATACCCCCGGGGTTCAGGCTACCCCGCACTAAACGCAACGCCTCAATCGTCGCCAGCTCACGTACGGGCTCGGCACCGCCAAAGCAATCGCTCACGACCACGTCGTAGCGACGATGGCCCACGCTCGTCACGCCCAGATACGAGCGAGCCTCAGCGGTAATCACTCGCAGGCGATCGCCCACCGTGCGCTCCAGCTCGTCCAGGTAGAACCAACGGCGCACCAGGCGCGTAATCTCGGCATCGTACTCAATGACGTCCATGCGCAGGCCCTCGTGCGACATCAGCGCAAATTTGGGATAGGCAAACCCGCCGCCACCTAGCATAAGCATACGGTTGATACCGTGACCATAAGCGTCGCGCATCGCATCCTCGGCCTCAAACACGTCGTCAAACGCGCGATAGTACGCAAAGACGGGCTCCGCCCAGCGCTCGCCAACGTAACTCGCGCTTTGGTAGACGCCGCCTTGCACCAATACGCGGACTTCGTCGCCGCCCTCATCGTGCACGCGCTTCACACGTGCCAGCCCATTGCGGGTCCTCGCGACCTGCAGGCAGGCAGCATGAACAGCGACAGCGGCCGCACCAAGCGCCGCGGCTCCCAGGGCAACGCTGGCAACGACGCCGGCAGAAACACTCGGCTTGTTCATCTAGAGCTCCTTTTGCAGATAAAGGCCATGGTCATAAAATCCAAGATGGCGATAGTACTCGCGCGTACCGATCGCGCTGATCACGTTGATGTACGTATAGCCAGCGTCCCGAGCTATCTGGCACGCACGCTCCACGAGCAAACGCCCCAACCCATGGTGCTGCGCCGCCTGACCCTGATCGCCCACGCGCGCCGCCATGCCGTACACGTGCACCTCGCGAATCATCGCCTCGTCCGGCGGCGTCGGCAACTCGTCCGCATGCGCGGCAACAAAAGCGCGATCGGGCAGCGACAACCGCAAAAAGCCCGCGATCTTGCCCCGCGGCGTCACCCACTGCAAAAAGTGCTCGTAAGTCACAGGCGTCTCGTACGCCACTTCCTCATCAAGGGTCAACTCGTCCAGGTCGGCACCCGCCGTGCTGATCTCGCGATAGCGAATCTCACGCACCGTCGCACCGTCACCCCGAGCAGCCAGGCGGTTCTCGACGAGCTGACGCAGGTTGGGCTTCTTGTTGCCCACCATGATGTCATCGGAACTAAAGTCGCGAATCATGCGGCTGATGCGGCAGAACGCCGGCGTCACCACGATGTCATCGGCCAACACGTCGAGCAGCTCTTCCTCGGTATAGGGGCGCCACTCGCCACGCTCGTAACAGCCCACCAGACGCGAGCCCTCGATGAGCGCGCACGGGTAGACCTTGACCTCGTCGGGCATAAAGGCGCCCTCGGTCATAAAGCGCTCGTAGTCACGCTTGTCCCCCTCAGGCGTAGCACCCAACAAGTTGAGCATAAAGTGCGCGTGGATCTTAAAGCCAAACAGGCGCGCGAGCGAAAACGCCCGCTCGATCTGCGCCACCGAAATGCGGCGCTCGTTGATATCGAGCAGGTGCTGGTCAAGGCTTTGGATGCCCATCTGTATCTTGGTGCAACCCAGGCGGCGGATGAGCGTGAGGGCCTGCGGCGTTACAGCATCGGGGCGCGTCTCGATAACGAGCCCCACCACGCGATGCTTCGCCGTC
>RKAY01000047.1 GCA_014846205.1 Collinsella aerofaciens
TCCAACTCCCCCTCATCAGTTGCGGTGAAATACGGTCTATTGGTGCCTTATTTTGGCGCAAACAGACCGTATTCCACCGCAAGATATAAAAGGGGCATCAGGGGCACGGTCCGCCGAGCCCCCTTGAACACCAGCACCGCAGCCTAGAGCGTCAAGCGAATCGCATCAATAATCTGCGCACAGCGCTGTGTGGCGGCAAGGGGCATGACGGGACTCTCGAGTTTCCCCGCCCGGATGAGCTGGGTCGCATGCTGAATTTCGCCGTAGAAATCATCGACCTCAAACGGGGCATTTATTTCGAGCATTCGTCCGTCGGAGTACTTCACATGGGCGAGCTCGGGGCGATGGAGGCGCTCGATTTCCAACGAGCCCCGCTCGCAGGCAATCGTTAAGCGGCTTTCATATGCTGCTTTGCCGTCGCACACCATATGAATGGGTATACCGCCGACACTCATATGGATCTCCTCGGCCCAATCCACGCGGCCACCCGATACGTCACGCCAGCGAACTTCACGAGACGAAACATCGCACGCACCCGCAAGCAGATCCTCAAACCACCCGACCGCGTAGCAGCCCATGTCATATAGACAGCCACCCTGCAACGGATCGAGCAGATAACTCGAAGGCGGCTCACCATAATCGAGTTTTTGCACGCTTTCGATCGAGACGATACGGCCAAGCTCGCCCGACGCAAGCAAACCCTTCACGCGAGTATGCATCGGACAAAACCGATTTTTCATCGCCTCCATAAACGGCACGCCGCACTCACGGGAAACGGAGGCGATCGCATGGGCCTCTTCCTCACTCAAAACGGCCGGCTTTTCGCACAGCACGGCCTTTCCCGCGCGCAGTGCCCGACAGACCCAATGCGCATGCATGCCATGTGGAAGAGCTAAGTAGATTGCGTCGACATCGGGATCGGCAATCAGCGCATCATAAGCCGCATCGCCGCTATCGTCAGCCGTGGCATGACTGTGCGCGGCATCAATCGAAAACGCCCTGCAAAACTCCTCAACATGCGAAGGGGTGCGACCGGCGGCAGCCACAAGCCGCGCCCCGTCCACCTCCTTGAGCGACGATGCAAATCGATGCGAAATGTGCCCAGCGCCCAAAACGCCCCAACGAACCTCGCGCAAATCATCACATGAATCCCGATGGCCCACGACAGCCCCCTTCAGTTGCGGTGGAATAGTTCCTGTTTAAGCCCCATTCTGCCGCAAACAGGAACTATTCCACCGCAAGTTATAAAAGGGTCATGAGGAGCGCGTTTTGCCGAAGGCCTTGAGCACCGCCGTCACGGGGCCAGGCTGAAAACGGCGGCGTACGTCGTCCAAGCGCCCGGGGATATCGATGTGCTGCGGGCAGTGACGTGCGCATTTGCCGCACTTGACGCAATTGCTCACCAGCTTGGGCTCGTTCGTCCGCACCGCGCTCGCCGTAAAGTATTGAGACAGCCCCATAAACCAACTATGCGCGTAGCTCGCGTTGTAGGCGGCAAAGCAGCCGGGAATATTGATGCCCTTGGGGCATGGCATGCAGTAGCCGCACCCCGTACAGGGTACGCGATTCGATTTCTCAAACTCTCCCAGCACACGTGCGATGGTATCGAGCTGCTCTGTCGTCATCGAATTCGGCAGTGCGCGATCCGCCAATGCCGCGTTCTCGTCCACCTGTGCGGTATCGGTCATGCCCGAAAGCAGCATCGTGACCTGAGGATGGTTCCACACCCACGAAAGTCCCCAGGCGGCAGGAGTGCGCAAATGCGGGTCACGGGCGCCATCGAGCACGGCGCGGGCCCGCGGAGGCAGCTTGCCCGCCAGGCGTCCACCCAAAAGCGGCTCCATCACAAACACCGCGAGCCCGCGCTCCGCAGCCGCCATGAGCCCCGCCGTTCCCGCTTGGTAGCGCTCTCCAGCGTAGTTGTACTGGATCTGGCAAAAGTCCCAGTCATACGCGTCAAGCATCGTCAGGAAGTCCGCGGCGCTGCCGTGGTACGAAAAACCAATCTGGCGAATGCGCCCCGTCGCCTTTTGGTGCGCAATCCAGTCTTCGATGCCCAACGCCACCACGCGCTCCCACTGGGCGGGCGAGGTGATGTTGTGCATAAGGTAATAGTCGATATGGTCGGTCCGCAGGCGGCGCAGTTGCTCGCCGAAGAACCGGTCGAAATCCTCCGCGCACTTGCACGAAGCGTGCGGCAACTTAGTCGCCAGCAACACCCGGTCGCGCAGCCCCAAGCGCTCAAGTGAGGCGCCCACGCACACCTCGTTACCGGGATAGAGATACGCGGTATCCAGATAATTAATCCCCTGCTCCACCGCACGAGAAATGATGGCATCGGCTGTCTTCGCATCGGGGTGTCCCGGCGCACCGGGAAATCTCATGCAGCCCAGACCCAGAGCGGATATTCGGTTACCACTTTTGGGGTCAACGCGGTATTGCACGGCCCCTCCCTTCGCCATCAGCGCCCCGGCAAGGCGAAACACAATGGTCACGCGGCCGAAACATCGTGGAATCGCAATCGAGAACGTATCGTAACGCAGCAGAAATCGAGCTGTCACGGCACCGCTTTAACATCAGCAAAAAGCCCGATGAAAGGAGTCACCCATGCCCGCTCTCGACCTTTGGAATCTCGCATCCCAGCTCAAAAGCACCGATTATCGCTGGGTCGACCTCACCCACACGCTCTCGTGCGACACCCCGCACTGGTTTGGCTTTAAGCCTTTTGAGTCCACAAAGCTCTTCGACTACCTGCCCGGCACGCCCAAGGACATGCTCGCGCCCATGCGCTGCTTCCAGTATTCGGTCGCCTCGCAGTACGGCACGCATGTCGACGCACCGCGCCACTTCCATGTTGACGGCCGTTCCCTTGGAGAGATTGAACCCATCGAGTTTATGCATCCGCTCTGCGTGATCGACAAGCACGAGGAGTGCGCCGCGAATCCCGACTACGTCCTGACCGTCGAGGACCTCAAAGCCTGGGAGGATGAGCACGGTCGCATTCCCGAGGACGCTTTCGTCGCCTTCCGCTCCGACTGGTCCAAGCTCACCGACCTCGAGAACAAGGACGAGGACGGCCAGCCCCACTACCCCGGCTGGGACCTCGACGCCATCAAATGGCTTGTAGAAGAGCGCAACATCGGCGCCATCGGCCACGAGCCGGCTGACACCGACCCGGCGAGCGTGACCACGCGTGAGGACGCCTACCCCTACCCCGGCGAGCAGTACATCCTCTCGGTCGACCGCTATCAGATCGAGGTCATGGACCATCTGGACGAGCTTCCCGTCACGGGCGCCGTCATCTTCTGCACCTTCCCCAAGGTGCGCGATGGCGTTGGATATCCCGCGCGCGTCTTTGCGGTCTGCCCTGCAGCGTAGCGTACAGGCAAACGTTTCTTTTTCATAACAGCCGCTCCGCGCACCCACCAATCACCCTGGCAGCATACAATCCATCAGGCGCCCCTTACGCGGGCGCCTTTTATATGGGGAGATGATTCACATGCAGATCAACAAGGTCGCCTTTATCGGCAAGGGCGGCGTCGGCCTGCTCTACGGCAGCATGATTGCCAAGGCCCTCGGCAATGACGCCGTCGAATACGTTATGGATGACGCCCGTTTTGAGCGTCACGCAAACGATGCGCTCACCGTCAACGGCAAGCCCTGCGCGCTCAAGTCCGTCCGCGCCAGCAAGGCAACGCCCGCCGATCTGGTCATCCTGACGGTCAAGACCACCGGTCTCGACCAAGCACTCAAGACTATGGAGCGCGTCGTGGGACCCAACACGCTCATCGCCTCGCTGTGCAACGGCATTACGAGCGAGCAAAAGATTGCCGAGCGCTTTGGCTGGGAGCATACCGTTCTTGGTATTTGCCAGGGCATGGACGCCGTGTTCCTCAACGAAGAGCTCACCTTTACCAACACGGGCGAAATCCGCTTTGGCGCGGCGACCGGTACGGATCTCGCAACCATCACCGCAATCGATGAGCTCTACACGCGCTGTGGCATCGCCCATGCCGTCGAGCGCGACATTACGCACCGCATGTGGGCCAAACTCATGCTCAACGACGGCATCAACCAAACCTGCATGGCCTACGGCGGCACGTACGGAAGCGCCACGGAACAGGGCTCCGAACAGCGTCGCTGCTTTGTTTCCGCCATGCGCGAAACGCTTGCGGTCGCCAATGCCGAGGGCGTTGAGCTGACCGAGGCAGACCTGACGCAGATGGTGCACCTCATCGAGGGAATCGACCCCGCCGGCATGCCCTCGATGGCGCAAGACCGCGTCGCGCGGCGCAAAACCGAGGTCGAGGAGTTCGCCGGCACCATCTGCCGTCTGGCGGCCAAGCACGATATCCAGGCACCGCAGAACGAATGGCTCTATCAGCGCATTCGCGATATCGAGGCAAGCTGGTAGCGCCCGGCTCACCACGTCAACAGACTCAACAGTAAAGCCGCCGCAAGGGCACTCCCCTTACGGCGGCTTTCATCTTCATCTATAACCAGTAGTCGATGTCCCGACGGTTAGAGCTGCGACTCCGAGGCCTGGCCCTCATCGTCGCGACAAAGGACTACACCCGCACTTCCCAGCAGCGCGGCCGCGATCAACGCGCCGACCACGATAGAGGCAGCTCCACAAGACCCCTGCATGCCCGCGACGAGCGCGGCCGTAGGACCAAGGCAGCCAAGCGTCAATGCAACGGCGGCAACGGCGATATCTCGAGCGTTCACAAGATCACTTCCTCCACGAGAAAGACTTTGTTTCTTGTGACTTAGTGTGCCCCGCGCCCATATGCGCGGCGTACGGCCACGGTAAGCGCTCTGTTAACTCAAGCACGCACAAAAAACGGACGCCCTTACGTTGCCCAAAGGCTCGGTAAAGGCGCCCGCCTGTCATGTCCTATTGGCTTATGGCAGATTACCAACCGGTATAGTAGTCGGTAGTTCCGGCAGCACAGCCGGAGTCATAGACCTTGCACTCGCCCTTGGAACCGGTAAACGTGGAGCCTTGGGCCTTATCGCCCGCGGCAACGACGTAGTAGCCATCGGAATCGCGCCAAAAGCCCTCGGAATCCTGCGTCCATTCGCCCGTGCGGTGGTGATACAACACGTTGCTGCTGTAATAAGTCTCGCGGCGGCCGTTATAGTTATTGACGCCGCTCGAGCGCGTCAGACCCGAGCCGTTCGCGTAATACGCAGCAGACGTGTAAGACAAGCCGGAGCCGGCGTTGTAATACGAAGCCTGAACGGCCTCAGCGGCCTCGGCCTCGGCTTCGGCTGCGGCAGCCTCGAGCGCCTCGCGCTTGGCATCCTCAAGCGTGGAGCGAAGCTCGTCGAGCTCGGCCGACTTCGCGTCGACCTCCTCCATCGTCAAAAGACTACCCGCACCGTCGATACAACCCTGCAACACAGCGCGCTCGTCATCGGTAGCATAGTCGCCATACATATTCATAATGATCTGAGCGCGCATCTCCAGGGAATCGCGCTTTGCCCCCATCGAGGCGTT
>RKAY01000115.1 GCA_014846205.1 Collinsella aerofaciens
GGGGTAGGCATCGTACAGGCGTGAGCGGCCGTGGATGTCGGTGCGGACGGGCATGACCTTTCCGTCGATATTCTTGAGCGAGAGCTTGCGGGCACGCAGACGGCAGTTGGCACAATCGTGGATGCAGCCGTTGGCAACCTGCAGAATGCAATGCTCGCTTGTCATGACGCGCGGGCGGCCAAAGACGGTGATGCCCAGAGCCGCGGGTGCGGCGGCGCCGAGCGAGACAATCTCGTCGAGCGTGATCTCGGGCGAGAGCCAAAACGCACCGGCTCCGCGCTCGGCAAGCGCCTCCATGCAGGGCGTGTTGTGCACCGGCAGGCAAGAGCGAATCTCGGCCGTGGCGCCAACCTGGGCGGCTACGGCGAGCTCGGAGATATTGCCGACGGCGACGGTGGCTCCGGCATTGATCCAGGGATCGACGCGCTCGTGGTCGACGGCGCGGCAGACCTCGTCGAGTACGGGCACGATACCCTGCTCAAATGCATCGGCAGGGGAGAGTCCGACAGCCTCGAGCGCGTCGGTGGTCATGTAGATGCGCGTCGCACCCTCCGCGCGGGCTGCCTCGGCAGCCTCGAGCGTGGTGACGGTGGCGCAGACCTGCGGCTCGTCGCGGTAATGCTCGGGCATGGCGCGCGTACATTTGTCGAGCATCGGCAACTCGAGCGTTTTCGCGCGCTCCTCGTACGGCGCAAGAATGGCCTCCTCCAATGCTTTACAGGAGGCGGCGCGCACCTTGTGCACGGCGGAGAAGCCCATACCGCAGCCGGCGTCGAGCGAAACGTCAAAGCTTGCTGCCTCAAAGGGCGAGGAGCCCATGCGGCCCACATGCTCAACCAGGTCTGCCGCCTCGACGGCGCGGGTCTTGGCGGCCTCGACGGTGAAGCCCGCGGCGGTGGCGGTGAGCGCGGGGTTGTCGCGGCAGGTGAGTGTGACAGTAAACGGCTCGCCCAGGCGCGCCACAACGGTAACATCAACGGCGCGGCGGCGCAGCACATCGCGCTTGAGCGCGGCGCCGGCGGCGTCGATGGCACGCTGACTGCGAATCACGCGGACACGGCAGCCCTCGGGCATGCTGCGGGGCACGCGGCACTCGATGATGTCACCGGCGGTGGCATCATCGGTAGCGATAGTGGTTAGGAACTGGTCGAACTCGTCGTCGTGGCGAAGTTCCAACAAGTCGCCCTTGCCCACGGGCTCAAACAGCTCAATGCGGGCGATGGCGGCGCGGCGACGACGGTCGTCAGGCTTGAGCCCGCGCACGTCGCGGTTGGCCAGACGGCTGCCCAGCACCGTGCCCACAATCTGGCCGCGGTTGTTGGAACGCTCGTAACTCATCATCTCGTCACCCGAGGTACCGTCTTGGTAGGCGTGCGTAAAGTCGCGGTTAAAGCAGCGTTTGAGCTGGCGCTGGCGGGCGGCTTCCTCGTCCTTATCTATTGCGACCCCGGCCAGCATGTCATCGATCTGATGACGATACACATCGACGATGGAGTACACGTAATCGGGCGCCTTCATGCGGCCCTCGAGCTTGAGCGATGCGGCGCCGGCGTCATACAGACGGCGAACGAGCTGCGAAGTGTTGGTGTCGCGCGGGCATAGAGCGCGCTCGCGACCGGCAGGGGAGAGCGTACGGCCGTTCTCGTCGATCAGCTCGTAAGGCAGGCGACAGGGCTGAGCGCACATGCCGCGGTTGGCCGAGCGGCCCGCCATGGCAAAGCTCGAGAGCAGGCACAGGCCCGAGTAGCAAAAGCAGATGGCGCCGTGGCTAAAGACCTCAAGGTCCACATCGGGCGCGGCATTGTGAATGGCGGCGATCTCGTCGATGGAAAGCTCGCGCGAGAGGGTCACGCGGTCGGCGCCCTGCTCGCGGCACCAGATGGTTCCGCGGTCGTCATGAATGTTCGCCTGGGTCGAGATGTGTGTCTCGATGCCGGGCATGGTGCGCTTGACCTCAAAGAACAGGCCCCAGTCCTGGATAATGAAGGCATCGGCGCCCAGCGTGGAGCAGCGGTGGATGAGTTGCAGCGCATCGCCCATCTCGGACTGCTTGATGACGATGTTGACCGTGACATAGACGCGCGAGCCGGCCAGGTGTGCAGCACGGCAGGCCTGTTCAAAGGCCTCGTCGGTAAAGTTCGTTGCCTTGCGGCGGGCATTGAAGCTGCCCATGCCACAGTAGATGGCATCGGCACCGGCGGCGAGCGCGGCGGCAAAGGGCTCCGGGCCTCCGGCGGGGGCCAAGAGCTCGGGTCTGCGGTTGGTGGTTCGACTGGCGGTTGCGGTCATATCCTGCCTTTCAAAATGCCCAGATACTCAAAAGTATAGTGGCGCCGTCGCGATGGGCGATGCCCGCAGCCCAAGCAGGACAAAGTCTTCAGGCGGGTCACCGGTCACGCCGTTCATCGGCCCGTACGCGCCGTTGGGCGATAAAATATTCTCGCGGTCTGATAATTATCTTGCACCGCGCAAAATCATCCCCTACTATCCCAATCAAGCGCGGTGTTCAGACCGAACTGTGCCTCCCGGTGCGAACGCCGCGCTCACGCTCTCTATTTGATTGTAAGGAGAAAAACATGAGCAAGACCGTCGTGTCTTCCGATAACGCACCCGCAGCCATCGGCCCGTATTCCCCCGGTATCCAGACCGGCAACATGGTGTTCCTGTCCGGCCAGCTGGGCATCGATCCCGCGACAGGCAAGCTGCCCGAGGGCGTCGAGGCCCAGGCCAAGCAGTCCCTCGCTAACGTCGAGGCCCTGCTGACCGCTGCCGGCGCCACGTTTGCCGATGTCGTCAAGACCACGGTCTACCTGGCCGACATCGCCGACTTTGCCGCCGTAAACGAGATTTATGCCTCCAAGTTCGAGGCCCCGTTCCCCGCGCGCAGCGCATTCCAGGTTGCCGCTCTTCCGGCTGGCGGTCTGGTCGAGATCGAGGTCGTCGCCGCTCTCTAAGGTGTTGGCAACAGCTAAACATGACATGCAAAAAAGACCCTGCAGCGCGTGTGAGCTGCAGGGTCTTTTGTCAAGCGATGCGGCAAAACGATCCGTTTCCTCCGTCCTCAAGGGATCGGCGGGTTAGCCCTCCTTGCGAACTTTTTGCAGGTAGCGGTAGACGCTGGGCTCCGAGATGCCCAGCGCGGCGGCAGCGCAGGCAACAGCGCCCTTGAGCATAAATACACCGTTGCCGTTAAGGTGACGAATAACGTCCACGCGATCGGCCTGCCCAAGCGAGGCGACATCCTGCCCGCGGCTTTCGAGCAACTCGGAAATACTGCGGTCGATGAGCTCCTGTGTAGACTCCGAAAGACTTTCGACCTCGATAGACGCGGGCTCCGCCTGCCTTGGCGCAGCGTCGAAGCAGGCCATGAGCTGCTGAGCCATGGCGTTGATGGAGCGTACCGTGGAAAGATCGGTGTTGACGCAGAGCATGCCGACGATTTCGTTATCCTCGCGGATAAAGTACGTCGCCGACTCCAACGTCTTGCCACCGGCACCGCGCCCCTCGTAGCCCGTAATAAACGGCAGGTCGCGATACTTGGCGTCGTGCATGATCTTGAGTGCAAGATCGGTGGCGGGCCCGCCAATCTTGCGGCCGCTCACGATGCCGTTGCGAATATCGACGATGGCGTGGTCGGGGTCCGAGAAATCATGCAGCACGATTTCGCTGTTTTTGCCGAGTACCTGCTCCAGGAAATCGACCATCGGCAAAAAGCGACGTACGGTCTCGTTCACGGGCAACTCCTTGGGGTGAAATCGGAAATGTTCATAACAATTTTTTCTCATGGTAACACGCCATTCCTCATCTCGCATATCCGCAGGTACATTGCGTAATACGGACGAGCGGTAGGAATTTGGCGGTAAACGGTCGACCAAAAGAAAAGTTAGATGTTATTTTGACCAGACACTTTCCTGACCTGCGGAAATGCTTTGTCTCAGCTCAAGAATAGTTTGATAACAAAAAATTATTATTGAGAATGAGAATCATCTTTAATACGATATGCAACGAAGGCACAACCTCACCCCCGCACTGCGTCACAATAGAGCGTTAGATGCGAAAACAACTACTTCGAGGATTGGTGGTCAAATGGCCCAGGAGACGGTTACGAACGGCACTGAAGCCCTGTTCACTCGCGAAGGCATGCCGCCCGTTACGGAAATGATCCCGTGTGCCCTTCAGCACGTGCTGGCATCGTTTGCCGGCATTATTACCCCGGCGGTCATCATGGCCGGTGTCTACGGCTTTAATAGCCAGCAGAGCACCGACATCATTCAGGTCGCGCTTATTCTTTCGGCAATCGACACGGCCCTTCAGGCCTTCGCTCCCTTCCGTCGCATCGGCGGCGGCCTGCCCATCGTCATGGGCGTTTCGTTCGCGTTCCTGCCGGCCCTGCAGGCCATGGGTGCCTCGGGCTTTAGCTTTGGTGCGCTGCTGGGCGGCGAGATTGTCGGCGGTGCCGTCGCGGTCCTCTTTGGTTTGGCCTACAGCAAGATTAAGTGGCTGTTCCCGCCCGTCGTGACCGGTACGGTCATCTTCTCCATCGGCGTTTCGCTGTATCCTACGGCCGTCAAGTACATGGCCGGCGGTATGGGTACGCCGCTGTGGGGCACCCCGCAGGCCTGGTGCGTCGCTCTTATCACCTTCGCCGTGGTCTTTGCGCTCGCCAACTTTGGCAAGGGCACGCTCAAGCTGGGATCCGTGTTCTTTGGCATGATCGTTGGCATGATCGTCTCCATCCCCTTTGGCATGATCGACTTCTCCAGCGTCGCCACCGCTCAGGTCTTCGCCCTTCCCAAGCTCATGCCCTACGCGCTCGAGTTTGATCCCGAGGTCTGCATTACCCTCGCCGTCGTGTTCCCCATGGTCGCCATCCAGGTTATCGGTGACGTTTCCGCCGCCTGCCTGGGCTCCATCGACCGTATGCCCACCGAGCGCGAGCTCTCCGGCGCTATCGTGTCCCAGGGCCTCACCTCTATGGTCGGCGGCCTGCTGGGC
>RKAY01000119.1 GCA_014846205.1 Collinsella aerofaciens
ACGTCCCGAAGGTGTTGAGCAGCTAAGGTCTAAACCTTGCGTGTCCCAAAGCGAAGGAAATTATAGGGGAGACTCCCCGCCTGTGCAAGCATTGATGCCCTAGCTCCTCGAATGTGCGACAAACTGGCTATGGAGCAGGCCAATCACAAACGTCACCACGGCGACCGGCGCCCATGCGGCTCCAATGTCCGCCAACGGCAGCGCATCGAACGGCAGCCACGCACCCGCAAAGAACGCATCGCGGACCGAGGTGATCACACTCTGCACCGCGACGACGCCGCCGACCCAGACCCACACCTGCGGATGAGCGTCGCAAAAGCCGTGCACCAGGCCCATAAGTACCAACACAATGGCAACGGGATACAGGGCATTGAGCATAGGCACCGAGAACATGAGGATCACGTCGAGACCCACGTTGGAGAGAACGCACGAAAACGCTGCGAACACAAAGGCGAGAACCGCAAAGGGACGGCGCACGGCCTCCTCGGAGGCCTCCGCTCCCCCTTCGACCACATACGTCTCGCAGAAGTAACGCGAGCAGCAGCTGATGAGGCCGATACACACGTTCATGCAGGCAAGGAAGAAGATGGCGAAGACCACGACCGTGCCGGCAAGCCCAAAATGCATGGAGGCCGAACGGGCGAGGATGGCGGCGCCGTTGGTAGCGTCGGGCATCACGGTGCCGAGCTGCATACCGGCAAGACCCAAGCCGCAGTAGATGATAGCCATGAGCACACCGGCGATCACACCGGAACGCGAAATCTCAAAGGCCACGCGCTTGCCATCAGTCACACCCAACTCGTGGATGGTCTCGGCGATGATAATGCCGAAGGCAAGCGACGCGAGCAGGTCCATGGTCTGGTAGCCGGTCAGAAAGCCCTGCACGGCAGCGCCTGCATCATAGGGAGCCTGCGGCGCGGCAGCGGGACCCAGCGGCGAGACCACGGCGGCACCCACGACCAGCACGATGAGTGCAATGAGCGCGGGGCCCGTAATACGGCCGAGCACGCGTGTGATGACGCCCGGGCGCAGCGTGAGTGCAAACGCGACGACAAAGAAACCGACGGCAAACACCAGGCGAGCCGTGCCGAGCGAAACACCCTCGGGTAGCAGCGGCACCAGCATTTCGAACGCCGTAGAGCTTGTGCGCGGAATGGCCAGGCACGGGCCGATGGCCAGATACACCGCCGCGACAAAAAACTCGCCGAACTTGGGGTGCACGCGGCCAGCAAGCTCGCGCGCCGTTCCGGCAAGCGCCACGGCGATAAAGCCCATAACAGGCAGACCGATAGCGGCAATCAAAAAGCCGATCATGGCAACCGGCGTGGCAGAACCTGCCTGCAGCGCCAGCAGCGGCGGAATAATGAGGTTACCGGCGCCAAAGAGCATCGAGAACAGCGCAATGCCGACGGTAACGACATGGTCGGAACGCAGACCGCGCGGGGCGGATGAAGCCATAGGCACACCTTTCGGGTCGAAACAAAAACGGGACGGGCAAAAACACCCGTCCCGCAAGTATAAACGGTCCAGCAGCTTTAGCAGGCTAAATCGCGCAGAGCATCGATAGCCGTGTCGACTTCTTCGGTCGTGTTGAAATACCCAAACGAAAAACGGACGACGCCCTGGCGCTCGGTACCTAACGCGCGGTGCATGAGCGGAGCGCAATGGGCACCGGGGCGCGTCGCAATCCCCCACCCTTGCATGAGCGCGTCCGAGATCTCGGCAGAGTCGATATCGCCCACGTTGAGCGACACAATCGCAGAGCGCGTCGGCTGGTCAAAGGCACCGTAGAGCTTGATCTCCGGGATTTCGCGCACGCCAGCGAGAAAGCGATCCGCCAGTGCTCGCTCTTGTGCCGCGATCGCTTCTACCCCGCCTTGGGCCTCGATAAAGTCGAGGCCGGCAGAAAGGCCGGCGATACCGTGACCGTTAAGCGTGCCCGCCTCAAGGCGCGTGGGCCACTCAAGCGGCTGCAGCGCATCGAAACTGTGCACGCCCGTACCGCCCATGGCCCAAGGGGCCACGTCGACGCCCTCCGCCACGGCCAGACCGCCGGTCCCCTGCGGGCCCATCAGTCCCTTGTGGCCGGTAAAGCACACGATGTCGAGGCCCATGGCCTGCATGTCAATCTTCACGGTGCCGGCCGACTGCGAAGCATCGACGATCACCAGCGCACCGGCCGCATGGGCCATGGCCGCCACGCGCGCAATGTCGACCGCGTTGCCGGTCACATTTGAGGCGTGCGTCACAGCCACGGCACGCGTACCGGGCGTGACTAGCCGCTCGAGCTCGTCGTAGTCGAGCGCGCCGCTTACGTCACAGCCCGCATGCTCAACGGTCACACCCCGCTCCGCTGCCAGGCGGTTGAGCGGACGCAGCACGGAGTTGTGCTCGAGCACCGTCGTGACCACGCGGTCGCCGGGGCGCACCACACCACAGATGGCGGTGTTGAGCGCCGCCGTAGAGTTGGGCGTAAAGCACACATGGTCCGCCCTCGGGCAACCTAAAAGGCGCGCAAGCTTAGCGCGGCAGCCGTGGATGGTACGCGCCGCATCGAGCGCACCCGACGTGGCGCCGCGCCCGGCATTGCCGAGCGAGCACATCGCCTGTACCACGGCATCGATGACCGCCTGCGGCTTGTGCATGGTCGTCGCCGCGTTATCCAGGTAGATCATCGCACGACCTCCCACATGTCGATCACCGTAAAGCCCTCGGTGGGAACGCCCGCCGCGGCAAGCTCGCCGCGCAGCAGGTCCTCATCCGAAGGCAGCGCCTTCCACGCCAAGCCGCAGCCGGCAGCAACCTCCCCGGGCACGGGAATCGTTCGTCCGGGAAGACCGCGCTCGATGCACAGGGACTCGCAGCCCATGGCGGCCGCCGTGGTGGGAAACGTGATGACAAGCGCCGGGCGCTTCTCCCTCATGGCAACTCCAACCAATACGCTACGGGCGCACGACGCGCACAGCCTGTTCCATCTTCTCCACGATCACGTACATGTTGGTGACCTCGCCCACCGCAAGCTGGTCCTTAATGCCAAAGTGGTCGAGGCAGGTGCCACAGGTAAGGATCTCGACACCCTGCTCGGCCAGCCCCTTCAGGTCATCGAGCACCGGCGAGCCCTCGACGGTGAGCTTGGCGCCGCCGTTGTAGAACAGCATCGTGGCGGGCAGCTCCTCCTGCTGTGTCACGGCAAAGATAAAGGCTTTCATGAGCTTGTGGCCCAGCTCGTCGTCGCCGCGGCCCATGCAATCGGTGTAGACGGAAACGACCAGCTGGCCCTTGCCG
This sequence comes from Collinsella aerofaciens, assembly GCA_014846205.1. The sequence continues at coordinate 3,286 of RKAY01000119.1, forward strand.
ACGCTGGCATCACAGAAGGCAGCGCCATCCTGCTCGGGATCGGACACGGCAACGGCGCCAGAGGTCGCCACGGTCACGTGCCACTCGGCTTCAGAAACCTTCTCGACCGAGGCCGTGCAGCCCTTCTCCTGCGCCATCTTGGAGATGTTCTTGACGGCCGTCTCGTTGTCGACCGAGGTCACAACAGCGCCCTCGCCGTCGAGTGATTTCAGGGCCTTGAGCGTCTTGACGACGGGCAGCGGGCAGGCATCGCCCATGGCATTGACTTCAATCTTGGTAGACATAGTAAATTCCTTTCGAAAGAGACCGCCCAGAACAACGGACGGTCGCATAAACGGTTTTCCTTAATGCACAACGCAAACGGCAGGACCGCCCGGCACCGCCTCGCACGCGCGACCGATAACGGCGGCGATGCGATCCTCGGCATGCAGACGACGAGCGAGCTCATCCACATCGGCAGCAGGCGCCGCGATGAGCAAGCCACCCGAGGTCTGTGGATCGTACAGCGCATCCAACATACCGGGCTCCAGGCCATCGTCGGCCACCACGCGCGGACCAAAGAAATCCTGGTTGCGGTAGGCGCCAGCAGGGATAATGCCCAGGCGCGCCATGTCGAGCACCTGGTCAAAGAGCGGCACCGCCCCCGACGCAAGCTCAATCTGCACGCCCGAGCCCTCGGCCATCTCGCACGCATGCCCGATCAGGCCAAAGCCCGTAATGTCGGTGCAGCTGTGAAGATCGAGTCCCTCGGCCAGACGAATCGGAGCCTCGTTAAGGGTGCGCATCGAGTTCCACATCGGACCGGCGTCATCCTGCTCGATAAGCTCGCCCTTAATGGCCGTGGTGATGATGCCCGAGCCGATCGCCTTGGTCAGCAACAGGACATCGCCCACGCGCGCGCCGCTGTTGGCGAGCATGCGGTCGAGCGCGACAAAGCCGCTCACGGACAAGCCGTACTTGGGCTCGTCGTCGTTGATGGTGTGGCCGCCCGCGATGGAGCAACCCGCCTCGACGCACTTGTCGGCGCCGCCCGCCAGAATCTGCCCGGCAATCTCAACGCCCAGGCAACTGGGGATGCACAGGAGGTTCATGGCGTGGCTCGGCCGACCGCCCATGGCGTAGATGTCCGACAGCGAGTTGGCCGCGGCGATCTGACCAAACAGGAACGGGTCGTCGACCATCGGCGGGAAGAAGTCGATAGACTGCACGAGGCCCAGGTTATCGCCGACGCGGAAGACGCTCGCATCGTCGGAGGTATCAAACCCCACGAGCAGGTTGCCGTTATGCACATTGGGTAAGTCGCCCAGGACCTGGGCGAGGGCTCCAGGAGCCAACTTAGCGGCTCAACCGCTCGCGGCGGTCATAGACGTGAGCTTCA
>RKAY01000094.1 GCA_014846205.1 Collinsella aerofaciens
CGGTCATCGCACGCCACAACGGCAAAGCCCGCCGCCGTGAGCACGCGCGCCGTCGCGGCGCCCACGTGTCCGCAGCCAAAGATGTAGGTCAGGCCCTCGGGGCAGAGCGTCTCGATGTGCGCCGGGGGAATCTCGGAGGCAGCGTTGGTGTAGGTGACCTTACTCCCCTCCTCCACCAGCGAAAGCTCGGGGCAGCCGTCAATGGTATGGCGCGATGCCCCGCCATGGTACTCGGCCACATCGCCCTCGAGCGCGCTCGCGATAAACGGCTCAAAGTCGATGACGAAGTCGCCGATGCGTCGATACGCCAAGACGTCGGCAATTTCCTGGAACAACGGCACCTGCGATACATCCAGGTGCAGATAGCACAGGCAGATGGCTCCGCCGCAGATCATGCCGGTATCGGAGTTCTCGCCGCCCATGGTGTAGCGGACCAGACGTGACTGTCCCGCGCTCAGGAGCTCGCGCGCCTCGTCCAGCGCAAAGAGCTCAATCTTGCCGCCGCCGATGGTACCCGCTTGGCTGCCATCGGCAAAGACGGCCATCCAGGCGCCCACGCCGCGCGGTGATGACCCTGCCGTGCCGGCAACTACCACCAGCTCGCACGTCTTACCAGCCTTCAGAGCGCCAAGCGCAGCATTCACCACATCGAGCTTTTCCATCGTCGCTTCCTATCCCTGAAATACACCGGTGAGCATGGCGAGCGCCTCGAGTACGCCGCCGCCGACCGACGTCGCCTTGTCCGAAATATAGTTGATATAGCTGGCATCGCCGCGCGGGTCGACGTCGGCACATTTAAAGCCTTCGGCCACCTGAACGCCGTCGGCCAAAAGGCCGCGCAAGCAGCCGTCAATCTGCGTGATCATGGGAGTATCACCCGCATACCCAACACACTCGCCGGCACTCACGATGTCGCCGATCGCGCGGTCGGACCGAAACACGCCGGCGCCGGGACTGTGGATAACGCGCTCCTTGCCATAGCCGGCGATGACACCCGGCACGCCCGTATTGGGCTGGGGCGAGCCCTGGGTGATGACGCGGCCGAGGAAATGGCCGCGCATGGTCTCGACCACGGCGTCGCAATCGACCGGCGCGGTAAAGCCCGGCCCCACGGCGATGACGGCAGGCGCCATGTCGCGCGTGGTGCCCAGGTTGCGCTTGGCCAGAATCGCGTCGACCACGGCAGCGGGTTTAAGCTCATCGAGCATCTTGGCCTGAGGGTCCACCACGACGGCGACGTCTCCGGCCTCGGTAATTGCAAGCGCCTCTGCTGGCGTCTGCGCCAAGCGAGCGCGAATGCCCTCGACCTGGGCCTCGCCCAGGCGAATGGCCTCGCAAAAACTGATTGTGCGACGGATGCACGTGGGAACCGCGATATCGGCCATGACGACCGACACGCCGGCGCGCACCAGACGAGCAGCCACGCCCGTGGCGATATCGCCTGCGCCGCGAACATAAACGAGCATTCCCGGGGCACCTCCCTGTGCTACGGTTTGAGCAGAGCAAAAGCGGTTCTGCCGCTACGCTAATGATTATTTCTTATCACAGCATTATACGGCGGTGAACAGATGGAAACGGTTAACGGCAGCCTTGCCTCCACGCTCAAGATTGAGCCGGGCATTACCGCGATTATTGGCAGCGGTGGTAAGTCGACCCTGCTAAAGACGCTCGGCCTTGAGCTTATGCGCGCCGACGGCCGCGTGCTCCTCTGCACCACCACGCACATGTTTCCCGTCGCCGGCGTGCCATGGGACGGGTCGAGCCGTCGCCTGGACGCCGCGCCCTGGAAGCCAGGTGCCTTACACGCCCCAGGCTGCACCTGCGAGGCATGCGCGAGCATGAGCCGCGGAAGTATCTGCCAGGCAGGCGTCTTGGACCCGGAGACAGGCAAGCTCTCCGCCCCCGCCGAGCCGCTCGACCAGCTGGCGCAGCGCTTTGACTACGTCCTGGCCGAGGCGGACGGCAGCAAGCGGCTCCCGCTCAAGGTGCACGCCGCCTGGGAGCCGGTCGTTCCCGCCGGCACGACCAACATCATCTGGCTCGTCGGCGCCTCGGGATTCGGCAAGCCCATCAACGAAGCCGTCCACCGCCCCGAGCTCTTCTGCGAGCGTTGCGGCTGCGAGCTCACCGACATCGCCACGCCCGAGCGCGTCGCCCAGGTGCTCAATGCCGAGATGCAGGCGCTGGATCTCGGCACCGCACGCATCATGCTCAACCAAGTCGACACGCTCAGCGAACCCACGATGGCCGATCGCTTTGAGGCAGCTCTCGACCGCCTCATCGTCGCCACCAGCCTCAAATAGCTGGCGCTGCCCCAGCAGGCCTATAAGTTGCGGTGGAATAGTTCCTGAAACGGCCTATTTGGCGGCTAAACAGGAACTATTCCACCGCAACTGCGGAGGGAAATCCGGTGATCTTCCTGTTAGCGGGGCACGTAGCGGCCGGGTTGGGCTCCGGTGGGCTCGCCGTCGCGCGCTGCCAGCACACCGTTCACAAACACGGCCTTGGCGCGGCCATGTGCCTCAAAACCCTCGAGCGGCGTGTAGTCCACGGCCTGATGCTGCGTCGCGGCACTGATCGTCCAACGCGCGCACGGATCCCACACGCACACGTCGGCATCGGCACCCTCGGCAAGACAGCCCTTGCGCGGATACATGCCAAAAACGCGCGCCGGATTCTCGCTCATCAAGCGGCACAGATCCTCGGGACCCAGCTGCCCCTCAAAGCTCGTGGCAATCGCAACGGGGCGATGCTCCACACCGGGCCCGCCGTTGGGAATCGCGCGGAAATCATCGCGTCCTCGGTCCTTTTGCCCGTGCAGGTTAAAGCTGCAATGATCGGTCGCAATAGTATCGATCTCGCCAGCCACAAGCGCCTCGCGCAGCGCGGCACGGTCACCGGCATGGCGCAGCGGCGGACTCATCACATACTTGGCACCCGCAAAGCCGTCCTCGCCCTGCTCCAAATAGCAAGTATCGTCGAGCATCAGATACTGAGGGCAGGTCTCGACATAAATATTCTTCTGCCCGCGCGCCTTGGCAGCACGAATGGCCTCGAGCCCCAGCTTAGTCGAAAGGTGCACCACGTTGACCGGAGCGTCCCCGGCCAAGTGTGCCAGATACAGCAGGCGGCTCACGGCCTCGGCCTCACACACATCCGGACGGCTGAGTGCATGCCCCTCGGGCCCGTGGATACCCTGCTCGTACACGCGCTTCTGCAGTTCATTCACCAGCGTGCCGTTCTCGCAATGCACGCACAGTATGCCGCCCAGGTGCTTGAGCTCCTCCAGCACCTCGAGCGTCTCGGCATCGTCCAAGCGCAGGTGGTCGTAGGCAAAGTAGGTCTTGAACGACGATACGCCCGCCTCGCGCATGGCCGAAAGGTCGGCACGGTTGCGCTCGTTCCACTCGGCGAGTGCCATATGAAAGGCGTAGTTGGCCGTGCAGGTTCCGTCGGCGCGGCGATGCCACTCGGCAAGGGCGTCGGGCATGGTCACGCCGCGATCGGCCGTCGCGTAGTCCACGATGGTCGTCGTACCGCCACAGGCAGCCGCACGCGTACCGGTCTCAAAGCTATCGGCCGTCCAATCCATGCCAGTCCAGCACTGCATGTGCGTGTGGCCGTCGATAAAGCCGGGGAACACCCAACAGCCCGCGGCATCCTCGACGGTATCGCCCTCGGCCGGCTCGATTGCCGCGGCAATCCGCACAATCTTGTCGCCCTCCATGGCAAGATCGGCGCGGCGAAGTCCCTGGGGCGTCACGAGCGCGCCGTTTTTGATGATGATCATTATTGCTCCTTATTGATTGATGCAGTTGGCCACGCGATCAAAATATGAGCAGGCGGCGATATGCTCCGTTATGCGTTGCTGTCCCTTGGCGGTATCGACGTCCCACAGCTCGTAGGCACGCGCCTCGACCAGCACCACGTCGGTACGGTCCTTGAGGATCGAACCGCCGCCGTCCTTGCCCTCAAGACACATAAGCGCATCGAACAGTTCCGCCGGAAAGAGCACCGGACTCGAAGGCTCACCGTTGCACGCAAGACGCACCGGATGCTTGCGGCCACGCTCGTCAAACGCGCGAACCATAGCCTCAAAAGAATCCGTACTCACGAGCGGCTGGTCGCCCGGCAAATAGAGGCAACCTTTCCAGTTGCGTTCGGCTCCCCAGGCAAGGCCCGCACGGACGCTTTCGCTGCGCAGTTTGCCGTCGTGCAGCACGCACGGGCACTGCTTGTCCTCGCAAATCCGGGCGACCTCGGGCCAACGCGTCGAAACCACAACGTCAAAGCCCCGGGGGACCGAATCGATAGTCCGGGCAATCAGCGGCTTGCCATAGATATCGGCAAGCATCTTGTTAGAGCCAAACCGCTTGCCCTCGCCCGAAGCCATAATGACG
>RKAY01000090.1 GCA_014846205.1 Collinsella aerofaciens
CTTTGGCGAGCTGGCGCTGCCGAGTGGCAAGATCGTTGGCCTGGTCGACGTGCCGGGCCACGCGCATTACTTGCGCGCCATGGTGCAGGGTGCCACGGGCATTGATGTTGCCGTGTTGGTGGTATCGGCCGTCGAGGGCGTGATGCCACAGACCCGCGAGCACGTACATGTGCTGGAGTTGCTGGGCGTCACGCATATGGTGGTGGCGCTGACGATGTGCGACCTGGCCGATAGTGAGATGATCGAGCTTGCCGAGCTCGACGTGGACGATTTTCTTTCGGATACCGTGTTTGCGGGCGCATCGATTGTCCCTGTGTCGTCCAAGACCGGCGAGGGAATCGACGACCTGCTGGTCGCGCTCGATGAGCAGGTGGCCACTTGCTGGAATGCTTGCCGCGACCGTGCCGAGCGCACCGATGCCGCGCCGCGCTTGCCGATTGACCGCTGCTTTACGATCAAGGGTGCCGGCACTGTCGTGACGGGAACGCTGCACGATGCGCCGGTTGCGGTGGGCGACGAGTTGATGGCTTTGCCGTCGCGTACGGTCTGTCGTGTGCGTGGGATTCAGGTGCATGGCGATACGCCGCAGGCGTTGGCCGGTCAGCGTGTGGCGCTCAACCTGGTTGGCGACGGTGTCGCGGCGCTTGACCGTGGCGAGATGCTGGGCGTGGCGGGCCGCTTTGGTCAGACGTTGCGCTTTATGATGACGTTCACCTACCTGGGCCGCGAGGGCACCAAGCCGCGCGTGCTCGAGTCGGGCGCGCGCGTGCATGTGATGGCCGGCACGGCCGAGGTCGTCGGCCGCATCATGCTTTTGGAGGGCGAGGCCCCCATGGCGGTGGGCGAGACCCGTACCGTGCAGGTGCGCCTGGAGGAGCCGCTGCCGCTGTGTGCCGGAGACCATGCCGTGGTGCTGTCGTATTCGCCCGTTATGCTCATCGGCGGCGGGCGCGTGCTGCTTTCGCGCTGCCGTCGCTCGCGCGAGCTTTCTGCCGGCGAGCGCGCACTGTTTGCGGCGCTTGAGTCCGGCGATATCGCGGGCGGTGTGGGCGCTTGGCTAGCGTTGCAGACGCTGCCGGTTACGGTGGTTGATGTTGCCGAGGCTTTGGATCTTGGTGTCGGCGAGGTCGATGCCGCACTGCGCGGGCTGGTGGCGCAGGGCTCCGTTCGCAAGCTTGTCGTGGGTGATTCGGACCTCTTGGCGGACGCCGTGGTGCTCGACGCCGCGATGGATGCACTGGCGGCGACCCTGTCAGCCATGCATGCGGCGTCTCCCAAGGAGACGGGCTTTACGCCCGGCGCCGTTGCCCATGCTGCGTGGCCTGCTGCTGATGAAGACGTTGCCGCGGCTCTGATTGCCGAGGGCTGCTCGCGTGGCGTTTGCGCCGCCGAGGGCGCCGAAGTGTTCGACCCGCACTCCGCTGCCGCCGCGGCGCGCGTGGTGCACGAGGCTTGCGAGCGCATCGTTTCCTTGCTGGACGAAGCCGGCCTCGATGCACCGACGTTGCCCGAGGTGGGCGAGCAACTGCAGCTCGATCGCGACACCATGACGCGTGCCCTGCGCGAGCTTTCGCTCAACCGTTCCATCGTAAAGATTGAGCGCGACGTTGCCCTGTCCGCTGCTGCCGAGGCCCATGCGCGCGAGCTTGTTGCCGCCGCCATCGCCGATGCCGGTGGCGCCGCCACCACGAGCGTGCTGCGCGAGGCCCTGGGTGTGTCGCGCAAGCGTGCGATCAGCATCTTGGAGCACCTGGATGCCGTGCGCTTTACGGTGCTCGACAAGGAAGCCGGCGGCCTGCGCTCCCTGCGCTAGGCCACCCTTATCAGTTGCGGTGAAATAGTTCCTGTTTTCCGGTTTAGATGCCTCTTCCAGGAACTATTCCACCGCAACTTTTGAGGGTGGCCAGCTGAAGCTGGCCACCTTGAGCCTTGAATCGGGCCAGTCGCCACGAAAGGGGCCTATCTACTACGTTCAGCCGACTATCCTCAACCATTCCGAAATTCGCGAAATTAAAACCGCAGGTAGACGGTTTGCCGATTTTCTAAAAACGTGTGTATGGTCGACCCATGCCGGTCAAACGTAGTAGATGGCCCGTTTTTGTGGCGCGGTGCCAGGTCAGTCTTTTTGGGACGGGGCTTTTTTAGCTACCCCATGTCAAATATGTCTTAAGCTTTGAGGGCTCCGGATGGGGCAGCTAAAAAAGCCCCGTCCCAAAAAGACTACCCTGCTAGTTTGGTAAAATACCGGCGCACTTGGGAACGGATGGGCTCCGGTGGGCTCCGCGGTCCTCAAAACCGTTGCGAGGCGTGCAAAACGTCTTGGATGTGTTCGATTCACATACGTTCCCGCCATACGCTACCAGCGCTTTTGTGCTCGCGGTCTTGCTGCGTGCCGCAAAGGCGCTGTTTTGTTTTTGCACGAGCTTTTCGTAGCGCCGCTATTTCGGCGGCGGTATTTAGCTTCGTGCACCGGGTTTCGAGCATGCCGATGGAGGTGTTTTGCCGTATGACTACCGTAAGACGTGCCGATCTTTCTTGTGTCGTCCAGGCGGGCGGGCTGTCGTCGCGCATGGGCTGCGACAAGGCGCGGATGTTGTTTTGCGGCGAGCCGCTCATCGAGCGCGTGCTGGGTCGGTTGGCGCCAGTTGCCGGTGAGTTGGTCGTGACCACGTCGCGACCCAGTGAGCTGGCCTACCTTGAGGAATGCACGTTTGACGGGCTGCGCCCCCGCGTAGTCATGGACGTCGACGGCCCCGCCGGTGCCATGCGCGGCATCGCGAGCTCGCTGGCTGCCGCTCGGTTGCCCCTTGCGGCGATCGTCGCCTGCGATATGCCGTTTGTCTCGCCGGAACTCATCGGCGCGCTTGCCGATCGTGTCGAGGCCGAGGCGCTCGACGTGTGCGTGCCGCGTGAGGAGCGGGGGATTGAGCCGCTTTGTGCCGTCTGGCGCCGTGACGCGTGTGCGCCGGTTGCCCAAGAGCTACTCGCCTGCGATCGCCAGCGCATTCGCTGCCTGATCAATCGCGTTCAGGCCGGTTATATGGATGAGCTGCAGATCGTTAAGGCCGCCGGCTCCACGCTCTGCTTCGAAAACGTCAATACGCCCGAGGAGTTTGCGGCGGCCGAGTTACTCGCCTAGACGATGGGAGTTGCCATGTCTCACGATATCTGCCCCGATACCGGGGAACCTTGCACTTGCGATGGGTCCGAGCCTTGTACTTGCGGCTGCGGAGGCTGCGGGCACACCGCGGAAGAGGAAGCGGCCGCCGCGGCGTATCGTGAGGCACACCGCGAAGGCCCGTCCGGTGATGCCCTCGACCACGAACGCAAGATCATCGTGTCGTTCGACAGCACCTTCGATGTGATGGAATGCGAGCAACTGTGCCTTGCCGCCGGTGTGCCCGGGCGCATCATGCCGCTGCCCGGCTCCATCACCGCCGGCTGCGGCCTGTGCTGGGTCATGCCGTTCTCGGGCGATGCCCTCGCCGCCTTCCGCGCCGCCACCGAGGGCCGCGTAACCCCCGCCGACTACCACCAGCTCGTCCTCTAGCTACCAAAACCACCACAAAGGTGCCTGTCCCCTTTGTGGTGGTTTGGAACACGTGGACGAAACAGGTTTGAAACACGGGTTTTGCGCGTCAGACACTCAAAAACGCTTCTACCTGCATCGTAATCAAAACGAAACATCTGCTCGTCGGCTTATGCGAAACTTTGCTGCAACAGTGCGATATTATCCATACTCGATAAAGCTCGCGGCGCATAGGGTGCCGCGACCAACATTTTCGTTTCCCATCATTGGAGGAAGCATGAGCTACACGCAGAAAGTTCTCGAAGAGCTCAAGGCCCGCTATCCCGAGCAGCCTGAGTTCATCCAGGCC
>RKAY01000030.1 GCA_014846205.1 Collinsella aerofaciens
GGCGTGCGCATGCTCATCCGCTGGCCCTTCTTGGCGGTGGGCTCTATGTGCGCGGCCCTTGCCATCGACCTTAAGCTCGGCATGATCTTTTTGATTTGCACGCCCGCTATCGGCCTGGTGTTTTGGTTTGTCATGGCACGCTGCATCCCGTATTACAAGCAGCTGCAGGCAAAGCTCGACCGCATCGCGCTTATCTGTCGCGAAGGCCTTTCGGGCGCTCGCGTGGTCCGTGCGTTTGTGCGTGAAGATCACGAGCGCGAGCGCTTTGCCCAAGCCGCCGATGACCAGGCCAATACTGCCATCGCGGTGGGCAAGCTCTCGTCGATTCTCAACCCCGTCACGTTTCTTGTGATGAACCTGGGCGTGTGCGCCATCCTGTGGGTGGGCGGCATCCAGGTCAACGTGGGCGAGCTTACGCAGGGTCAGGTCATGGCGTTTGTGAACTACATGACGCAGACCCTGACCTCCATCGTGTATGTCGCCAACCTGGTCGTGGTCTTTACCAAGGCGAGCGCCAGCGCGTCGCGTATCAACGAGGTGCTCAATTGCGAGCCGAGCATCACCGACGAGGACAACGAGCCGGTCGCACTGCCCGAGCCGGGCAATGTCGCTCCAGTTCCTGCGCTGAGCTTAAGCCATGCGAGCTTCTCCTTTGGCGCCGGCGCTGCCAACGCCGTCAACGATGTGACGCTGGAGCTCCCGCTGGGCAGGACGCTCGGCATTATCGGCGGTACGGGCAGCGGCAAGTCCACGCTCGTCTCGCTCATCCCGCGCCTGTACGATGCGAGCACCGGCAGCGTGAGCATAATGGGCTCCGACGTGCGTGCCTGGCCGCTCGACCAGCTGCGCCACGTGGTCGCGATCGTTCCGCAGCGAGCGTCGCTGGTGAGCGGCACCATCCGCAGCAACCTGACCTGGCGCGACGAGGCGGCGACCGACGAGGAGCTCTGGGCGGCGCTCGATATGGCGCAGGCCAGCGAATTCGTGCGCAACAAGCCCCAAGGCCTGGATGCCCCGGTCGAGGCGGGTGGCAAGAACTTTAGCGGTGGCCAGCGCCAGCGCCTGACCATCGCGCGCGCCTTGGTGGGTTCGCCTCAGATATTGATCATGGACGACTCCGCCTCGGCGCTCGACTTTAAGACCGATGCGGCGCTTCGTCACGCTATTCGCGAGCGCAGCGGTCGCGGTGCCGCCGAGGGCGGGCTGCCGCTCACGACGGTGATCGTAAGCCAGCGCGTCTCGACCGTGCGCGACGCCGACATGATCTGCGTACTCGATCACGGCTCGGTTGCGGGCCTGGGCACGCATGACGAGCTGTACGCGACCTGCCAGCTCTACCGCGAGATCTGCCAGTCGCAGCTGCGCCGCGAGGAGCTCGAGGGTCAGCAGGGGAGCGCGACGCCCGCGTCTGTCCTGGCTGCCCCGGCATCCACTTGCGCAAAGGAGGGCTGCTAAATGAATCCGTACACTTCTTCCGGTTCGGTCGCCACGATGACGGCCAACGTGTCCGGCAACGATAGCCTCAACGACCTGGGTGACGGCCCACGCCAGCCCGGCGATCCCGAGCGCTATCCCGTGGGTGCGGTGACTCGCCGCCTGATGGGCTACGTTCGTCCGCACCGTATTTCGTTTGTGGCGTCGTTTGTGAGCGCCGCCATCTCGGTGATTCTGCAGCTCTACACGCCTATTCTTATCGGTGAGGGCATCGACCTCATCGTCGCGGCGGGTCGAGTGGACTTCGACGCGCTGTTGCCGCTTGTCACCAAGCTCGCGCTCGTCGTGGTAGGTGCCGCGGCCTTCCAGTGGCTGCAGGGCTACTGCGTCAACCGTCTGTCCTATGAGACGGTGCGCGACATGCGCGTGGAGGCGAGCGACAAGCTCAGCCGCATGCCGCTCAGCTTTATCGACAGCCACGCCCACGGCGACCTCATGAGCCGCGTGGTCAACGATGTCGATCAGGTGGGCGACGGCCTGCTACAGGGCTTTACCCAGCTCTTCACCGGCGTTATCACCATCGTTGGCACGCTTGCGTTTATGCTCTCCATTAACCTGACCATGACGCTTGTGGTGGTGCTCGTCACGCCGCTTTCCATTTTTGCGGCCGGCGCCATCGCCAAGCTTTCCAACAAGAGCTTTACGGCACAGCAGCGCATTCAAGGGCAGCTCGGTGGTCATATCGAGGAGTACGTGGGCGAGCAGAAGCTCGTGGACGCATTTGCCTATGGTCCCAACGCCCAGCAGCGCTTCGATGCCCTCAATGCCGAGCTCTACACCGCGGGCGAGCGCGCGCAGTTTATGGGTTCGCTCTCCAACCCCGGCACGCGCTTTATCAATAACATCATCTATGCCGTGGTCGCTGTGATCGGCTGCGTGGGCGTGATCACGGGCGTGCCCGCGGCGCTCACGGTGGGCGGCGTGCAGATTTTCCTGTCCTATGCCAACCAGTACACCAAGCCGTTCAACGAGGTCACCAACGTCATTACGCAAATCCAGACGGCGTATGCCTCGGCGCGCCGCATGTTCGCGCTGCTCGATGCACGCGAGCAGGAGCCCGACGCGTCGGACGCCGTAGAGCTTGCCGCGCCGCAGGGCGAGGTCGCCTTTGAGCATGTGGACTTTAGCTACGTGCCCGACCGCAAGCTGCTGCAGGACATCTGCATCGAGGCCAAGCCCGGCATGCGCTTTGCCCTGGTCGGCCCCACGGGCTGCGGCAAGACGACGCTCATCAATTTGCTGCTGCGTTTTTACGATATCGATGCCGGTCGCATTGCGGTCGATGGCCGTTCCTCGCGCGACTACACGCGCGCAAGCCTGCGCCGTGCCTTTGGCATGGTGCTACAGGACACTTGGCTGTTTGAGGGCACGGTGGCGGAAAACATCGCTTACGGTTGTCCCGATGCCACACGCGAACAGGTTATCGAGGCGGCCAAGCGCGCACATGCGCACAAGTTTATCGTGCAGCTGCCAGGCGGCTACGATACGGTCATTGGCGAGGACGGCGGCACGTTTAGCCAGGGCCAAAAGCAACTGCTGTGCATCGCACGCGTCATGCTCACCGATCCGGCGATTCTGCTGCTGGACGAGGCGACTTCGAGTATTGACACGCGCACCGAGCTGCAGGTGCAGGCGGCATTCGACGAGCTCATGGCCGGTCGCACAAGCTTTGTGGTGGCGCACCGCCTGTCGACGATCCGCAACGCCGACTGCATTCTGGTTATGCGCGACGGCCAGATTATCGAGCGCGGCACGCATGACGAGCTGCTAGCGGCAGGCGGCTTCTACGCCGAACTCTACCACAGCCAGTTTGCTCAGTGAGCAAGCCCGTGGAGCAAATTAATCAGGTTTGTTTGTCCCATAGAGCGATTGTGATATATAGCGTTCTACCAGTGCGTGAAACAATTTGACGATACTCCGTGACACAATTTGACGGCGTTTTGTGAAACGGTTTTTCGGCCATTCGTGAAACGTTCTGCGGCGGTTTCAATCCGAAGTGCATACTGTTCGAAATCTGTCCAAAGATGTCGTCTGCGTCGCCAATCGACAGACGGTGGTTTACATCTGTCACGTTAGTACTAAGATATTCATCTAATAAATTGCATTAGTGGCTTTAGTTTTGGGGGAAACGAGGCAACGTGACTATGACGTGCTCTTTGGTGGTTAACAGCAAGAGCGGTAATACCAGGATGGTTTCGGGTGCGATCAAGCGCGCTCTGCAGGCTGCGGGCGTTGAGTTTGTCCATGCCGCGGCGTTGAGCGACGATGCGGATGCAGATCAGGTTGCGCTCGAGGCGCAGGG
>RKAY01000052.1 GCA_014846205.1 Collinsella aerofaciens
CCACGAGGAGGCCGAGCACGCCGCCAAGTTCGCTGAGCTCCTGGGCGAGGTCGTGACCGACTCCACCAAGAAGAACCTCGAGATGCGCGTTGAGGCCGAGAACGGCGCCACCGCCGGCAAGACCGATCTTGCCAAGCGTGCCAAGGCCGCTGGTCTCGATGCCATCCACGACACCGTGCACGAGATGGCTCGCGACGAGGCTCGCCACGGCAAGGCTTTCGCCGGCCTGCTCAAGCGCTACTTTGGCTAAGCCAACCGCCTGAGACATAACCTCTAGCCCGATGAGGCCCGGACCGTATTGGTTCGGGCCTTTTTCATGGGCTTATTGCAGCTGTTCTTGAAGAACGATGAGCGAATGAGGGCTCAGGTCGTCGTATTGTATGAGGACGCGAGATGGAACGTTCTTAGTCGATGCCCGACCACCCGTCCACAGGCAATCGGCGATGTTGACATAGGAAATACGAGCGCCAGCAAGAGCCTTCGCGAAACTCTCCCCCGCCTTGTCCTCGGCCAGGGCAACGGCGCAGTAAAGGCCCGCGTCTGCATGCTCGATCGAAACCTCCCCTGCCGGAAACGCTTTCCGTACAAGCGCCGCCAGGCCATCACGCGCCTCGCGAGCACGAACGCGCACGCGGTTCACATGTCGCTCGTAATCACCCGATTCCAGCAAACGCGCCAAAGCAATCTGGTCAACAGAGCTCACCGACGAGGCGTAGAAACCAAGGCTGCTCCTAAACCGCTCCATTAGCTGGTCGGGCAACACCATGTACGCTAGACGCAACGCCGATGACAGGCTCTTCGAAAACGTGTTGGTGTAGATAACCGACTGGGCGGCATCGATCGACGCGAGCGAAGGAATCGGCTTGCCGGCAAGGCGACACTCACAATCAAAGTCGTCTTCGATGAGATACCGGCCCGGCTGCTCGACGGCCCAGCTCAGCAGCGCATAGCGACGCGCAATGCTCGTCACCAGGCCGGTCGGATACTGATGGGACGGCATCAGGTGAAGGACATCGGTCCCGCTTTTCTGCAGAGTGCTCAAGTCCACGCCCTCATCATCCAACGGGATATGTCGAACTTCGCAGCCCATGGCCTGATAGATGCGCGTCAGGCGCAAATAGCCCGGATCCTCAACGGCATACACCTTGTCGGCCCCAAGCAACTGAACCAACATGGTATCGAGCAGCTGGGCGCCCGCACCGATAACGATGTTGTCGGGGTCGACATTCATACCCCTTGTCCCGCGCAGATGATGAGCAATTGCGCGTCGTAGCCGAGCGGTGCCCTGTGCCGGCGCAGTCGAAAAGATTTCACGTTCGTCTTCGGATGCCAGCGTCGCCCGAAGCGCGCTTTGCCAAAGCCGCGCCGCCTCCAAAGCGGAAGGAGAGAGCGTATCGAATCGCTCGACCTGCCCTTTGACATCATACGCGCTGGGGCCCACAGAGACGGCATCTCGGTCGATGCCCTCCGCAGCCGAAGCCAAAACCGGTGCATCCGGAAGTTCGCAAGCGTAGTAGCCACGGCGCGGCTTTGAGCAAATATAGCCCTCGGCAAGTAACTGGCTATATGCATTCTCGATAGTAATGACACTGATTCCCAGATGACTGGCAAAGGCACGCTTAGACGGAAGATGCTCCCCCGCCGCAATACGTCCAGCAACGATATCATCTCGAATTTGCTGGTAAACATACTCATAAAGCGATGCCTCGCCGCGTTTTTCCAAATTGTAGTCAAGCATGAGTTTGTCACCTGACCTTATTAAGTCATTCAATCTGGTATTAGTCTGACCTTGTAATTATCTCGAAAACTGAGTATTTCGCCATACCCAGCTCCCCGATAGGATGTTCCGTCAAGCAATGCACATGTCAACCAAGGGAGCAACCATGGCAGAACAGAACAGCAAGGCCGATCGCGTCAAGCTCAATCGCGAGCTCGCGCAGATGCTCAAGGGCGGCGTCATCATGGACGTCACCACGCCCGAGCAAGCACGCATCGCCGAAGAGGCAGGCGCCTGCGCCGTCATGGCACTCGAGCGCATCCCGGCCGATATCCGTGCCGCAGGTGGTGTGTCGCGCATGAGTGACCCCAAGATGATCAAGGGCATCCAGGAGGCCGTCTCCATCCCCGTTATGGCCAAGTGCCGCATCGGCCACATTGTCGAGGCGCAAGTCCTGCAGGCCATCGAAATTGACTACATCGACGAGTCCGAGGTTCTCTCCCCTGCCGACGATGTCTACCACATCGACAAGACCCAGTTTGACGTGCCGTTTGTCTGCGGCGCCCGCGATCTGGGCGAGGCGTTGCGTCGTGTTGCCGAGGGCGCCACGATGATTCGCACCAAGGGCGAGCCGGGCACGGGCGACGTCGTCCAGGCTGTGCGCCATATGCGCAAAATCCAAAAGCAGATCCGCGACGTTGTTGCCCTGCGCGACGACGAGCTTTTTGAGGCAGCCAAGCAACTGCAGGTTCCGGTCGAGCTGGTGCGCGAGGTCCATGCCACGGGCAAGCTTCCCGTCGTGAACTTTGCCGCCGGCGGAGTCGCGACCCCCGCCGACGCTGCGCTGATGATGCAGCTGGGCGCCGAGGGCGTCTTTGTTGGCTCGGGCATCTTTAAGAGCGGCGACCCCGCCAAGCGCGCCGCCGCCATCGTCAAGGCCGTGGCAAACTTCACCGATGCCAAGCTCATCGCCGAGCTTTCGGAGGACCTGGGCGAGGCTATGGTGGGCATCAACGCCGACGAGATCGAGATTATCATGGAAGAGCGCGGGCGCTAGTCCAGCAGAAAGGATCGCACATGAGCGATTATGCAGACCAAACGGTCGCCGTGCTGGCGGTCCAAGGCGCTTTTGCCGAGCATGAGGCAAGGCTATCTGAGCTGGGCGCACGCTGTGTGGAGTTAAGGCAGGCGGCCGATTTGCAGCAGAACTTTGACCGCCTGGTCCTCCCTGGCGGCGAGTCCACCGTTCAGGGCAAGCTGCTTGACGAACTGGGGATGCTCGAAGCGCTTCGAGCCCGCATTGTTGAGGGCATGCCCGTACTGGGAACTTGCGCCGGCTTGATTCTGTTGGCGCGCGACCTTGCCGCCCACGACGATAAGGGGACACCGCGTCTGGCAACCATGGATGCGCTCGTTGAGCGTAATGCCTACGGCAGACAGCTCGGCAGTTTTCGCACCAAGGGGCAGGTAAGCGGCATCGACGGTGAAGTGCCGCTGACGTTTATCCGTGCACCCCGCATCGTCAAGGTGCACGGCAATGCCAAGGCCCTAGCCGAAGTCGACGGTCGCATCGTCGCCGCCCGCCAAGGCAACCAGCTCGGCGTCACCTTCCACCCCGAGCTCGACGACGACACCCGCCTCCACGAGCTCTTCCTCCAAATGTAGGCAGAGTAGAAACGAGCGTGGATTATCGGACACATAACAAATGAGAGTGGATAATCTCCCACTTTGAGCTTGAATGCAGGCTCAAACCGGGAGATTATCCACTCTCATCCCATGTAGTCGTTGGGGACGTTCTTAAACGACTAGTCAAACAAGAACGTCCCCAATGACCATATTGCGATAGACGACCACGTTTGCCCAGATAAAACCGACCAAATAAACCTGTCCCCTTTTGGTAGGTTTGGATCAAGGCAACGCCGATGCCTTGGTACCGACAGACACTATGACCCAATCCGAGGGCACTAAAAAGATAGGAGCCCCCGCTCGTGACCGCGGGTCGGGGCTGTGACAATGATGTTGAAGTGCCAT
>RKAY01000116.1 GCA_014846205.1 Collinsella aerofaciens
GCGGCCGTTCTCGACATATGCGCCGCCGATGCCCGTACCGATGCCCAGGCACAAGACGGAGAACTTGCCCTTGCCGACGCCCCAGTGGGCCTCGCCCAGAGCATGAGCCTGCACGTCGCCCACAACGGCAACGGGAAGACCGAGGTCCTCGCGCAGACGCGGCCCCAACTGAACGCCGGACCAGCCGGGCATGATCTCGTTGGCATACGCGATGGCGCCCGTCTTGGGGTCGACGACACCGGCGGCACCGATACCGACACCAAGAACCTCGACATCGGGGTTCGCCTCGATGGCGGCCTTAATAGACGCCTCGATGCGCTGGAAGACGGCCTCGCCGCCCTCTTGGGCCTCGGTGGGAACCTCGGCCTCAAATACGGGATGGGGCACGCTGCCATCAGCCGGGTATTCCATGATGGCGGTCGCGATCTTAGTTCCGCCGATATCGACAGAGCAGACGTACTTGTTCTCCATGTCGCTCTCCTTAGGAGATATAAACAACTACAGGAAATGCGCCGTTAGACTAGCCGTCACAGCGCGGTAAAGGTTTTCCAGGTGCCCGAGATCGCCGAGAAACCGTGTGGCCATTGACCTAATGGGTCAGGGCCGCACGGTTGAACGGCGAGGTCGGGTGCCCGGGAAAGCTTTAAAGGAGACCGTTGTCCTGGAGGACCTTCCTAATCGCCTCGACGTTCTCGCCGGTCATAGCCTTCACCGGGCGCGGCATAGTCGGGCTGTCGAAGATGCCCATGAGGTTCATAGCGGTCTTGAAGGCACCGACGCCACCGGCATAGCCCTGGACGCCCGAGGTAACATCCCAGATGTGCGAAATCTCATTGAGGCGATCCTGCTCGGCCTTGACGGTAGCCCAGTCACCAGCCTGAGCGGCCTTCCACTGACGCACGTAGCCCTCGGGCTCAACGTTGGCAAGACCCGGGACGGAGCCGTCGGCACCACCGAGGTAAGCGCCGTCGACAACAACCTCGTGACCGGTGAGGATACTCATCGGATGGCCGTTCTTCTCGTTCTCCTGAACGAGGTAGCGGAACGAGATGTCATCACCCGAGGAATCCTTGACGCCAGCAAGGACGCCCTCGGCGCCGAGCTTGGCAAGGAGCTTCCAGGGGAGCTTGGTGTGAACGCAGACGGGAATGTCATAGGCAAAGATGGGCAGGTCGAGCTCCTCGTGAAGGATGCGGAAGTGCTCCTCGACCTCGGTCATGCCCTGCAGGGCATAGAACGGGCAGGTGGCGACAAGCGCATCGGCGCCCAGCTCCTGAGCGACCTTACCGTGCTCAATCATGCGCTCGGTCTCGGTATCGATGATGCCGACCAGAACAGGCACGCGGTGATCGACGATGCGCACGGCCTCGGCGATAATCTGGCGACGGCGCTCGTCGGTGGAGAAAACGACCTCACCCGAAGAGCCCAAGAAGAACAGGCCATCGACGCCGGCGTCGATCATGCGGTTGATGCTACGCTCAAAGGAGGCAACATCGAGCTGGTGATCTTCGGTATCGGGAACAACGACGGGAGGGATAACGCCGGTGAATTTCTGAGTTGCCACAAGAATCTCCTTAGTTGTCTGGCGGGCGGCCCTATGCCACCCACTCTTGTTGGCAGTGTCCAGGCCGTCTAGGCCAAGGGACACGGATAGAACGTTTGGTTAAAAAAGTCGATGACTTCGTTTTCGAACGCATTGATGCGCTCATGAGCGTATTTGGCATAGATGATATGCCTCCGGTCGCACTCAAGACCGTTGAATACGGCAAACTGGCCCTTGGGATCGCTCACGGCATCCATGAGCGATGTGCCCATGAGCACCGATCCGCGCACCCGAGACGACAGAGCCTCGAGGCCACCGGGAATTGGATTGGCAACCGCCGTGCAGGCAAGTCCGCGCTCGTCTAGAGCAGAAACCGCCAGCGCGACGCCGCCGCCAAGACCCTCGCCCCATGCAAAAATGCGATCGGGATCCATGCCATCAAGATTGCGCGCGACCTTCGCCAACGCGCAGCCCCAACGGACGCGCTTGACAAAAGCAGGAGAGGTAATCCCCTGCTGCAGCTCGCTGAATCCAATCGCCTCATCGTCCAGCGCAAGCACGGCATATCCCATGGCGGCAAACCTCGTCATGTGATGCCATCCACGCACGGGTCGGTCGATGTCGTGAAACATCAGGCATAGCGGAACAAGCTCGGATGCCCGGGCGTGACCCGAGGGATCAATCAAACGGCCGTGCACGACATGCCCGTCGAGCTCAAAGGAAACCTCGGAGTAGCGCGCGCACGGATTGGCGAAATCAATCGCCGTAACGGTCAGCCCGCAAACCTCAAGGTCCGAAGCGGCTGTCTCTAGCTCGGAAACATCCGCCGAAGCATCGCCGCGCCAATCCCTGAAATCGGAGAGCCTTGACGAAACCGTCCCAGCAATCCCCGCAAGCTCGGGGACAATCAGCTCGTCAACATTGCTCTCGCACTTAGACATGAGCCTCCCCTCCCTTGCAGAAAAACGGAATAATCAGATCGTCAAAATCCTGAATTTCCTCGTGGCCAAAGCCTTCAAAGAACTCATGACGCTTCTCGCAGGACAGGTTGTTGTACACCGCAAACTGCGTCGCCGGCGGACAGACGATATCGGCTGTGCCCGTGCCAAACAGCACGGGGCATTTGACCATGGGGGCAAAGTTCTTGGAATCGAAGTACGCCAGTTTGGCATAGGCCTCTTCAATACGAGTCGAGTCCTCGTCAAACCAACGCGACCAATAACGCAGGCCCTCATAAGCGATATCGTCGGCATCCAGATCCCAAACAAGGCGGAAATCCGACAGGAAGGGATAGAGGATAGCGGCACGATCAACCAGATCGCTGTTGAGCGCACACGTGGCGATACCCAACCCACCGCCTTGCGAAGCACCGTTCACAAACACGTGGGCAAGATCGATGCCCTCAAGCTCGCGGACGATGCGGCACAGGATACGGATATCTTGGTGCAAGCGGACATAGTAGAGGTTGGCCGGATCGCCATCGATACCGGCGACGATATGGCCCGCGACCGTTGTGCCTTCAAATCCACCAATATCCTCGGAGGGGCCACCCTGGCCGGGGCAGTCAAGGGCGATGAGTGCCATGCCCATGCCCGCAAACGACGCCTGCTCGAACCAGCTGCGGCTTGCACCCGGATAGCCGTGGAACTGTAACACCAGCGGCGCGGGCTCGTCCGAAACCGGCTTGAGGTACTTGGCATGCAGGCGTGCACCACACATGCCGGTATACCAGAGGTCGAAAAACTGGCAGGTCGCGGAATCCGCAACCGAAGCCGCCTCAATCGCGTAGTCGAGCTCGACGGCGTCGGCCTCGGCCATGCGGTCCTTCCAAAAGAGATCGAAATCCGATGGACGGGGCATGGCACCCCGATAACCACCAAATTGCTGTTGTAGCTCCTGAGCACTTGGCATGGCTCGTGAACCCAACCTTTCGAAATCGCAACGGAGGTGCGCCCGGCAAGGGAACCGGGCGCACGGGAGGGAAAGCGAGGCTACTCGCCGAGCTTGGGATGCAGCAGCGACGGCGCCGCGCCGAGCAGCATCTTGGTGTAGGGGTCCTGAGGGTGCTGGAAGACCTGCTTGGCCTCGCCCTGCTCGACGATCTTGCCGCCATTCATAACGATGATG
>RKAY01000166.1 GCA_014846205.1 Collinsella aerofaciens
CGTCACCAACGCCGGGCGCGAGTGGATCGACTTTATGAACCTGGGCGTCGACAAGGGCGCCGGCGTCGCGCACCTGTGCGAGCACCTGGGCATCGATATCGCCGACGCCGCCGCCGCGGGCGATACCTACAACGACATCCCCATGCTCGAGCGCGTCGGTCACAGCTTTATCGTGGACAATGCCGAGGAGCATATGAACGCGCATGCTAAGTGGCGCATTCCGAGCAACAACGACGGGGGCGTACTGACGCTCATCGACGCCATCTTGGCGGCTCGTTAACGTAGCTTGTCGGACCTGGCCGGGCGAGGCGGGTAAGTTTTTCGTTCGGTCAGGTCCTGGGCTCGCTCGGAAAGCACATTAAGTGCTTTCCGGCTCGTGCGGAATCTACGAAAAACTTACCCGCCTCGCCCGGCCAGGTCCCGCGGTGACTTGCTTGCCGCCTGGATGGCGTCTTGGCGTCTAGATACTTGGCTGAATTTAATTGAACGAAGGACGCTCCTTGTTGATGAGGGGCGTCCTTCTGTTTTTTGGTTACTTTGGAACTGTGGCTGCTTTCCTATTTCGCATCGGCCCAGGTTATGCCGGTGCTGGCTTCGGCGATTAGGGGGACGCGGAGGTCTACCACGTGCTCCATGACGTCGCGGACCATGGCGGTCAGGCGCTCGACTTCGTTGACGGGGCACTCAAAGTCCAGTTCGTCGTGTACCTGTAAGATCATGTGGGCGGCAAAGCCCTCTTCTTCCAGACGGCGGCTTACGCGGGCCATGGCGATCTTGATGATGTCTGCTGCGGTGCCCTGCATGGGGTGGTTCATGGCCGTGCGCTCGCCAAAGCCGCGGAGTTGCGGATTTTTGGCCTTGAGCTCCGGAATATGACGTCGGCGACCGTACATGGTCTCGGCGTAGCCCGTCTGCTTGGCACGCGCCACCACATTGTCGAGGAACGTACGCACGCCCGGGTAGGCCTCGTAGTAGCGATCGATCATGTCGCGCGCCTCGGCCATCGAGATGTGCAGTGACTGCGACAGACCGTAGGCCTGCTGACCGTACACGATGCCAAAGTTCACGGCCTTGGCGCGGCTGCGCAGGTCGGGCGTTACCTCGGACACCGGCACGCCAAACACGCGCGCGGCCGTCTCGGCATGGAAGTCCTCGCCCTCGTTGAAGGCGCGCACCAGGTGCTCGTCGCCCGAAAGATGCGCCAGCAGACGCAGCTCGATCTGCGAGTAGTCCACCGCCAAAAAGACGCTGCCCTCGCCTGCCGAAAACGCCGTCTTGACGGTACGGCCCAGCTCAGAGCGCGTCGGGATGTTCTGCAGGTTCGGGTCGCTCGAGGACAGACGCCCCGTTGCGGTAATGGTTTGGTTGTACGTGGTGTGCACGCGGCCGTCGCCTCGACGCAGCGGTCCCAACGTGTCCAGATAGGTTGACTTGATCTTGGACTTCTCGCGCCAGTCCAAGATCAAACGAACAATCTCGTGGTCGCGGGCAAGATCACTCAGTACCTTGGCATTGGTCGAATAGTAGCCGCGCTTGGTCTTTTTGAGACCCTTGGTCGGAAGCCCCATCACATCAAAGAGCACATGCGAGAGCTGCATGGGGCTGCCGATGTTAAAGGTCTCGTCACCGGCAAGGTCGCGAATGCTTCGCTCGACCTCGGTAATCTGGGTCGCTAGACCCTCGGACAGGCTGCGCAGCCGATCGGGATCCACGAGCATGCCGGCGCGCTCCATCTTGGCAAGCACCGGCACGAGCGGCATCTCGATACCGTCGAACACGTTGACGGCGTTCTCACGGGCCATACACTCGCGCAACGGCGCCACGAGCGCCAGCGTCAGGGCCGCAGTACGGGCAGCAGGCACCGGAGCGTCCTCACCAGCACCCTCTGCGCCGCGCGCCGCGGGCAGCGACATCTGCAGATACGTATCGGCAAGATATGCCTCATCGAACTCGGAGCGATCGGAATCCAGCAGATAGGCAGCGACCACGGTATCGAAGATACGCGTGGAATCAGCGGACAGCGGGTCCATGAGCTCGGGCTCAGAAGAGTCGACGGGCGAAAGCTCGTGCAGCAGCGCTTTCATATCCGGGCTCGCCACGCGTCCCTCCATAAACAGGCGCGCAAGCACGCCGGCAATCACGCCGTGAGCTAAATTGAAGCCCTCGACAGCGGCAGGCGTGCCGCCATCGGCTTCCTCGAGCGCAAAGAGCCCCTTGGACGTCGCCAACCACAGCGTACGCGTCAGGCCAAAGAGCGCACCCTCCTCCTTGTCATCGTCAACCACGGCGGCAATCCACTCGCCCGCCTCGATGGCGCGACCAACCTCGGTAGCCGCGGCAGCAAGCGCCTCGGCATCACCGGCAGCGGCACGCACAACCGCTGGCATCTCGAACGCGCTGGCAGCGGGCGCGACCCCGCCCTCGCCGCCAATCAGCGCCAGGAAGCGGTTCTGCATGGCCGTAATACCGAGCGTGCCGAGCGCCGCGGACACCTCGTCGGCAGAAAACGCCGGGAAGGACGTCGCCTCAAAATCGAGCTCAACAGGCGCATCTGTGCGGATGGTCGCCACCTTACGGCTCAGCAGTGCGTCGTCGATGTGCGCACGCAGGTTCTCACCCATCTTGCCCTTGACCTCGTCAGCATGCGCGATGACCTCGTCCAGACTGCCATACTGCGCGATGAGCGCGCTCGCCTTTTTGGGACCGATGCCCGGCACGCCGGGGATGTTGTCGGACGCGTCGCCCTTCAGACCATAAAAGTCGGGCACGAGCGCCGGCGTGATGCCGTGATACAGATCGTCCACGCTCTCGGGCGTCATGATCGCCACGTCGGACAGGCCCTTGCGGGTCGAGACCACGTTAACGTGCTCGGTCACGAGCTGATACATATCGCGATCACCGGTCACCAGCAGCATGTCGCAGCCGGCCTGCTCGCCCAGGCGCGCCATAGTGCCCAGGATGTCATCGCCTTCCCAGCCCTCGGACTGCAGAATCGGCACGTTGAGCGCACCGAGCAGCTCCTTGATCATCGGGAACTGCGCGTGCAGATCGGGGTCCATGGGCGGGCGCTGAGCCTTGTACTGCGGCAGCATCTCCATACGCACGCGCGGCTTGCCCTTGTCAAACGCCACGACAACGCCGTCGGGATTAAAGGCGTCAATCATCTTGAGGAACATATTCAAAAAGCCAAAGATCGCGTTGGTGGGACGACCGTCCGGCGCGTTCATGGTG
>RKAY01000029.1 GCA_014846205.1 Collinsella aerofaciens
GCCCAGCAGGCCGCCGACCATAGAGGTGAGGCCCTGGGACACGATAGCGCCGGAGAGCTCGCGCTCGGTGGGCATACGGTCGATGGAGCCCAGGCAGGCAGCGGAGACGTCGCCGATAACCTGGATGGCAACCATGGGGAACACGACGGCAAGGGTAATGCAGACCTCGGGATCAAACTCGAGCGCGTAGGGCATGAGCTTGGGAAGGGCGAAGACCTGAGCGGTGGCGACGCTAGAGAAGTCAATCATGCCAAAGGGGATGGAGACGATCATGCCAACGATCATGCCAAAGAACACGGATCCCAGCTTGAGCGTGCCCTTGCCAAAGTTGGCAAGTGCGAAGACCACGGCGAAGGTAATAAGAGCGACGCACCAGGCCTGCGGGGTGCCCCACAGCGGCGTGCCCATACCGCCGGCCATATACTTGACGGCCGTGGGATACAGCGAAACGCCGATGGAGAAGATGACCGTACCGGTCACGACGGGCGGGAACAGCCATTTAATCTTGCTGTAGGCCAAACCAAAGAGGACCGCGACGGCGCCGCCGACGATCTCGCCGCCCAGCAGCGCGCCAAAGCTAAAGCCCGAGGCTCCCATGGCCTGCAGGGCCGGCAGGAACGCGAACGAAACGCCCATGACGATGGGCAGGCCGCCGCCGATGCGACGGAAGGGGGCGAAGGCCTGAAGGGCCGTGTCGATCGCCGAAAGAATGAGCGCGACCTGGATGATGTCGGTGCTCTGCTGGCTATTAAAGCCGTAGACGCCGGCCATGATGACCGCCGGGGTAATGATGCCGGCAAACGATGCCAGTACGTGCTGGAGGGCACACGGGATCATTTCCTTAACGGGAGGCATGCCTTCGCGAGTGAACAGGGCTTCAGTGCCGTTCGTAACCGTCTCCTGGGTCATTTGACCACCAATCCTCGAAGTAGTTGTTTTCGCATCTAACGCCCTATTGTGACGTAGTGCGGGGTTGAGGTTGTGCCTTCGTTGCATATCGTATTAAAGAATTTTCTCATTCTCAATAATAATTATTTGTTATCAGACTATTCTTCAGCTGAGATAATGCATTTCCGCAGGTCAAGAAAGTGTCCGGTCAAAATAACATCTAACTTTTCTTTTGGTCAACCGCTTGCCGCCAAATTCCTACCGTTCGTCTGTATTACGCAATGTACCTGCGGATATACGAGATGATGAGCAGCGTGTTACCATGAGAAAAAATTGTTATGAAACTTCCGATTTCACCCAAAGGAGTTGCCCGTGAACGAGACCGTACGTCGCTTTTTGCCGATGGTCGATTTCCTGGAGCAGATACTCGGTAAGAACAGCGAGATCGTCCTGCACGATTTCTCGGACATCGACCACGCCATCGTCGATATTCGCAACGGCATCGTGAGCGGCCGCAAGGTCGGCGGTCCCGCCACCGATCTGGCGCTCAAGATCATGCACGACCCCAAATATCGCGACCTGCCGTTTATTACGGGCTACGAGGGGCGCGGTGCCGGTGGCAAGACGTTGGAGTCAGCGACGTACTTTATCCGCGAGAATGACGAGATCGTCGGTATGCTCTGCGTCAACACCGACCTCTCGACCGTGCGCTCCATCAACGCCATGGCGCAGCAGCTCATGGCGTGCTTCGACGCTGTGCCTAGGCAGGCGGAGCCCGCGTCTATCGAGGTCGAAAGCCTTTCGGAGTCCACACAGGAGCTCGTCGACCGCAACATTGCCGAGTTGCTGAGCGCGCGCGGGCTAGATGTAGCGTCGCTTGGTCAGAGCGACCGCGTGGACGTCATTCGTCACCTCAACGGCAACGGTGTGTTCATGCTCAAGGGCGCCGTGGCCTGCGCCGCCACCGCGCTGGGCATCTCGGAGCCCAGCGTCTACCGCTACCTGCAAAAAGTCCGCAAGGAGGGCTAGCGAGCAAAATGGAGCGCGGGCAGTCTTTTTGGGACGGGGCTATTTTAGCTACCCTTCCTCTGCCCGCGATTTCGATGTGCCGCAAGTAAAATCAATCCTGCATATAGGGGTAGCTAAAATGGCCCCGTCCCAAAAAGACTGCCCCTGACAAAAGACCCTGCAGCTCGCACTGCAGGGTCTTTTTGCATGTCATGTTGAGTTGTTGCCAACGTCTTAGAGAGCGGCGACGACCTCGATCTCGACCAGGCCGCCGGCCGGAAGGGCGGCAACCTGGAAAGCGCTGCGTGCGGGGAACGGAGCCTCGAACTTGGAGGCATAGATCTCGTTCACGGCGGCAAAGTCGGCAATGTCGGCCAGGTAGACCGTGGTCTTGACGACATCGGCAAACGTAGCGCCGGCAGCGGTCAGCAGGGCCTCGACGTTGGCGAGGGACTGCTTAGCCTGGGCCTCGACGCCCTCGGGCAGCTTGCCGGTCGCGGGATCGATGCCCAGCTGGCCGGACAGGAACACCATGTTGCCGGTCTGGATACCGGGGGAATACGGACCGATGGCTGCAGGTGCGTTATCGGAAGACACGACGGTCTTGCTCATGTTTTTCTCCTTACGATCAAATAGAGAGCGTGAGCGCGGCGTTCACACCGGGAGGCACAGTTCGGTCTGAACGCCGCGCTTGATTGGGATAGTACTCAAGGTTTTCGCGTGATGCAATATTTTTATTATTATGCGAGAAAGTTTTATCGCCCAACGGCGCCCGTCGGCCGCTGAGCGGCACGACCGGCAGCCTGGCGAGCGATCCGTTTTACTGCGAAGCCTGCTGAAGACTTTGTCCTGCTTAAATCACGGGCGTCGCCTGCCGCGCCCGATATCGACCTCGAGGTCTGAACTGCGGCACCGCCGCGGTCGGGACGCCCCACGTCATGCGGGCCAACGACACGCCGGACAGGCACTGGCTGGTCAGGCGACTCGACGGGCCTACCTACCAAGATAATCTCCAAAAGCGCTTGGAGATATGCTCGCCATGGCATATGTCCCGTTCGGACCCCTTCTGGCCTCAATCCCACCGGGCT
>RKAY01000173.1 GCA_014846205.1 Collinsella aerofaciens
GAAACCTCGTAACGGTCCTCATCCTCAAAAGCCTCGGCGGGCACAAAATCAAAGTCGATCTGCGCGCGCGTGAGCTCGGCAGCCACGCGCTCGATAGGCATGGCGCTGCCGGCCCACTCGGCATCGGCGTGGTACAGGATGGCGACGGGACGCGCGGCGCTGCCTCCCGAAAGCAGCGTTGCCGTACGGTTCATATAGCTCATGAGCTGGCCAAAGTGCGGCCATTGCGGATTGTTTCCGTGTGCGTAAAAGTGCGGCGGACAGTCCCAATCGGGGAAGGGCGCCATGCTAAATGCGTGCGGCGTAAACCAGTTAATACCGCGGACGAGCATGTGGTCGGCGATCCATTTCATCTCGCGAAGGCCCTCGTGCCAGCCGAAGGCGCCAAAGACCTCGGCCATGCAGCGCCCCTGCTTTTTTGGGTCGAGGCGCGCGGCCGAAGAGCCCAGCTTGGCAAGTGCGTAGGTAAAGAACTCCATGTTCCACGCGCCGTGGAAGTAGCTGTAGCGCCCGTGGTCGATGCCGGGGGCGAGCTGGTTGATGACAACGTCGATGCCTGCCATATCCTGCCCGGCGACCGCGCGGAAGTAGTGCCCGGCGCCCTGGCCCAGGCGCGTGTGGCAGCTTTTGTCCTCGATCACATGTCCGATATGCATCACGCCGCGCTCACGGCACCAGTCGCCAATTTGCTCGTCAAAGCATGCGCGGTAGAGTTGCGTGGCAATGTCCATGTAGGCGTGACGGACTCGGGCGCCATCTGCCTCGCGTGTCCAAAGGCGGTGTAGCTCGGCAAGCCAGCTCGCGCCCAACGCCTCGTGCAAACGGCGGGCAAGCTCGTCCGACCAGGGCAGTGCCATGTCGCCGCGTCCGATAAAGCTGCTGGTAGAAGCATCGTCGAGAGCCGTGCCCTTCTCGTTCATAAATCCGGGCTCATCGGTAAAGAAGCCCAGGATGGTGCGGCCGAACTCGTCGCCCAGATGCGCAAACGTGGGCTCGTAGACGGCGTCGATGAGCATGCGGCACGAGGCGGCGTCGACCATGTTGATGTACTCATCGCGAAAGCCAGTTTTTTGGCTGGTGACGTAGAGCTCGACGGTGGCGATGCCGTCGGAGGCGTCAAAACGCAGGCGGGCGGGGGTGCCGCCGGTCTGCTCAAGAGTGATCTCAAGATTGAGCGGTGCGCCGGCGGCGTCGAAAGTCGCCGCGCCCACAAAGCGCTCCGTGGGATCCATAAGATTGCCGAGCTTAATGACCGTGGACGGCTGGGGACCAACGACCGTAACCGTGCGATGTTTGAGCACGGTCTTCCTAAGCGCGGGGTCGACGTTCTCGCCCGCAAGCGCGCCGTTGGCATAGCCCGTGGGGAAATGGGCGTCGTCGAGCAGCCAGATCTTCAACCCCAAGCGCTTGCACTCGCCGATGATAAAACGCAGGTCAGCCCACCAGCCGTCGCGACAAAACTCGGGGTGCGTGCGTGATTCGAGGCAGACCTCGCGGATGTCCGCACCGGCAATCTGCTCCAAGTATTCGGTAATCGTCTCGTGCGCCTCGCCCTTGAGCCACAAGAACGGAAGCACATGGTTGTCGTATGCTGCCATATCCACTCCTCTAAAACAACCTTTTAAATCGATTGAAGTCAGAGTACGCCGAGCGCGCCGTCCTGCTAATATCAAAACCACAGCAGAATATGACCGAATCAACGATTGTGATGCCATGGATCTTACGCATTTAGACAGCCTTCTGCTCGAGCTGACCGACAGCGAGCGTGCTTACCACGCGGGCGCCCGCTATGACTGGAATGATGCGTTCAGCTTGGGCCATCAGCAGGGTATCGGTGAAAAACATATCCATAAAATCGGTGACCCGACGCAAACCTTGCACCAAGAAGGCATGCCCGAGGGTCTATCAATCGTGCGCAACTCGCGCTTCAACCCTGTACCGGAGCATGTGCACGATTATGTCGAAATCAGCTATGTCTATCGCGGGCACGCGCCGCAGGTCGTCAACGGCGAACAGCTTACGCTTGCTCAAAACGAGGTGCTCTTGCTCGACGCGGCCTGTCCACATGCCGTGGGCGAGCTCGGCGAGCATGACATTATGCTGAGCATCGTCATCTCGCGGCCGATGTTGCACCGCAGCCTAGAGCAGAGCCTGTCGCCGTCAAGCACCGTCTCGCAGTTCCTCATTAATGCCCTCAATGACGAAACCGACCACCGCGGTCATGTGCATTTCCGCACGGGCAACAGCCGCCGCGTGCACCGATACATGCAGGAGATGCTGTGCGAGCTTCTGGAGCCGACGGCGGCGAGTCCCCAGATCGTGTCGAGGCTGTTTGAGTTGCTGCTGGTCGAACTTATGCAAAGCTATGAGACATCGCTGCTGCAGGCGGACATGCCCAGACTGCCTTCGGCGCAGGTCGCGGCCGCCGTGGGCTACATCGAGCGCCATGCCTGCGATTGTACGCTCGAGGATGTAGCTCGTCACCTGCATCTGAGTCCCAACTACGCAAGCGCGCTGCTCAAACGGCAGACGGGGCGCACGTTTATGCAGCTCGTGCAGGAGAGCCGCCTGGCACGCGCGACAACACTGCTCGACGCCGGCTCCACTGCGGAAGCCGCGGCGCGCGAGGCCGGCTACGCCAACATGAGCTTCTTCTACAAAAAGTTTGCCGAGCGCTATGGCTGCACGCCGGCAGCGTATCGCCAGCGTTTGCCCAGATAAAACCGACCAAAATAAACCTGTCCCTTTTTGACAGGTATCAGGAAGTGTCAGAGCTGGGGCGGCGGCGGGGTGCCGCTGCGAAAAGAAGTGTCGGGTTTGGCATCCTCGCCCTTGCCCGTCCCGTGCGTGGGCGATACTCGGCTTATCGACCCGCGATGCAAAGGAGATGCTCATGGCAAACATCAGGTTCCCCGAGGGTTTCTATTGGGGTGGCGCCACC
>RKAY01000010.1 GCA_014846205.1 Collinsella aerofaciens
GCTCGTCTCGCCCGACATCGCCACGTGCGACGACTGTCTGCGCGAACTGTTCGACCCCGCCGACCGACGCTTTCACTACCCCTTTATCAACTGCACCAATTGCGGACCGCGCTTTACCATCATTCGCTCGCTACCCTATGACCGAGCGGCCACGTCGATGGACCGCTTTCCCATGTGCCCCGAGTGCGCTGCAGAGTATGGCGACCCGCTTGACCGGCGGTTTCACGCGCAGCCCGATGCCTGCTTTGATTGTGGACCGCATATTACGTGGCGAGAGGCGGATCGCAGCGTTGCGCCGACAGCGGTCGACGCAACACCAGCCGTCGGCTCTACGCGCGAGGCCAGCGATGCCATCATCGAACGCTGCATCGAGCTGCTGGCCAACGGATGTATCGTCGCCATCAAGGGACTGGGCGGGTTCCACCTGGCCTGCGACGCCTCCAACGAGCAGGCGGTAGCCGAGCTTCGCCGCCGCAAACGCCGCAGCAACAAACCGCTTGCCGTTATGGTACGCGACCTTGCCGACGCTGAACGCCTGTGCCATGTCAACGACGTTGAACGCGGCTTGCTGGCCGGCAGCATTCGCCCCATTGTGCTGCTGCGCCGACGTGCTGTTTGCGAGAGCGGCGGCTCCCCCGACGCCCTCGCGCTCGCGCCGTCCGTCGCGCACGACCTTCCCGAGCTCGGTGTTATGCTCCCCTACACCCCGCTTCAGCATCTGTTGCTTGCCGAGGCAGAAGCCCGCGGTATGCACACGCTCGTCATGACCAGCGGAAACCTGAGCGAAGAACCCATCGAGACCGACGACGACCTTGCCTGGGAACACCTCGTTGCCGCCGGCATCGCCGACGCGCTGCTCGGTAACGACCGCGCAATTCTGTCGCGCTACGACGACTCTGTGGTACGCGTGGTCGACGGCGCCGTTATGCCCGTTCGCCGCGCTCGCGGATATGCACCCCAGCCGCTGCCGTTGCCGGCGCTCGACGGCGCTCCGTCCTGCGTGCTCGCCTGCGGGCCACAACAAAAGGCCACGATTGCGCTCACGCGTGAAGGGACGAACGGCGAGGCAACCTGTTTTGTGTCGCAGCATATCGGCGATGTCGAAAACGGCGGGACCTTCGATGCCTGGAACGCCGCGCGCACGCGCTTGGAAGATCTCTTTGACTTGGCGCCCGCCGCCTTGGCCTGCGATGTACATCCCAGCTATCTATCGAGCCAGTGGGCGCGCGAGCAGGCGCGAAAATGCAATCTGTCACTCGTCGAGGTGCAGCACCATCATGCGCATATCGCGAGCGTAATGGCCGAGGTTATCGCCGCGGGCCAGCTTACTACCGACGCGCGCGTCCTTGGCATCGCCTTTGACGGCACCGGCGCCGGTACCGATGGGACCATTTGGGGCGGCGAGTTTCTTGTTGCCAGCCTTGGCGGCTTTGAGCGCGCCGTGCATTTGCGCACCTGGGCGCTCCCCGGCGGGGCGGCCTCCGTGCGCGACGCCCGCCGCAACGCCTTTGCCCTGCTCAGTGAGCTCGGCCTGCTCGAACACCCGGGGGCCGAGCGGCTCTTGGGCGGCCTAGACGAGCAAACACGGAGCGTGACGGCAACGATGATCGAACGTGGCATCAACAGCCCGCGCACCAGCAGCATGGGACGCCTCTTTGATGCCGCAGCCGCGATTTTGGGCATTTGTGGCCAGGCAACCTACGAGGGTGAACCCGCCATCGAGCTTGAGGCCGCCGCCTGGCGCGCGCTCGGCAGCGAAAGTGTCTGTCCCACCGGCAATATGGCCAGCTTTTCCGCAACCGAATCATCCCGTCCGGACGACTGCCGTGTTCTGAACTCCAGACCGCTTTTTGAGGCGCTTTTGGAGGGAATCGGGGCCGGCGTGCCCGCCAGCAGGCTTGCGCTCGACTTCCATGTCGCCGTCGCACGCGCGTCGGCCCGCATCGCAAACGAGGTCTGCGCCCGTGAAGGCCTCGACACCGTCGTGCTCTCGGGCGGCGTGTTCATGAACCGACTTTTGCTCCAGCTCCTCAGCCGCGAGCTCAAAAGCATGGGTCTCACTGTCTTGGCTCCCCACTCCGTGCCCGTCAACGACGGCTGCATCGCCTACGGCCAGGCGGCGATCGCGCGCGCTCGCCTCGCGCAGACAGCATCGCGATAGGCTGTTTTGCCAACCTGCGCGCCGCCGTCTCACAGGTGTAACGCGTTTGCTCGTGACTCCCGCGAGCGCTACCATCGACTGATGGATTATTAAGCGCCCATCCAGCGCAAAGCGTATAAAAGGGGAACATTATGTGCCTTGCCGTTCCCGGTAAAGTGGTCAAACGCGACGACGACCTTAAGGCGACCGTCGACATGATGGGCATCGAGCGCCCCGTTTCGCTGCGCCTCGTGCCGACGGCACAGGTAGGCGACTATATTCTCGTGCACGCCGGCTTTGGCATTCAGATTGTCGACGAGCAGGAAGCCCAAGAGACTCTCGAGCTCGTCAATACCATGACCGAGCTGGCCGAAGAGGACCAACTAGCCAGCAACCCGGCCGAGGCATACTAGTGGCGGCCGGACAGCCGGCTCGCTCCGGTATCGACTTTTCGGCATTTCGCGATTCCAAGCTGGCCCGCGAGCTCATCGAACGCATCCGTGAACTTGTCGGCGACCGCACCATCAACCTTATGGAAGTCTGCGGCACGCACACCGTGAGCATCGGTCGCTATGGCTTTCACTCCATTATGCCGGCGGGACTCAAGCTGCTGAGCGGCCCAGGTTGCCCCGTCTGCGTTACCGCCAACCGCGATATCGACCATGCAATCGCGCTCGCCAA
>RKAY01000009.1 GCA_014846205.1 Collinsella aerofaciens
ACGTTGCGCACCGTGCCCTTGAGCTCCATGCCGGGCTCCAGGTCGTCGATGGAAAGCGCCGAGCGGCTAAAGACCACCTCGGGCGCGTCGTCGCGCGGGTCGCGGCCGGGCTTCTTGAGCTCGTTGACAATGTCGATGAGCGTGAGGGTGCCGCAGTCCAGGTCGCTTGCCAGCGCCGAGATGCTGCCCAGACGGCGCTCGATGTCGGGCACGCCGCCACGGCTGAGCTCACTGGCTTTAACGCCGGCGCGCTCCAAGACGGACGTGGCTACCTCATAGCTTTCGGGGTGGACGCTTGTCGCGTCGAGCGGGCTCTTGCCGCCGCTGATGCGCAGGAAGCCCGCGGCGTTGAGGTATGCCTTGGGTCCCAGCTTGGGGACCTTCTTAAGCTGGCGGCGATCGGTAAAGGCGCCGTTTTCCTCGCGGTAGGCCACGATGTTCTTGGCCACGCTCGGCGTGATGCCCGATACGTATCCCAGCAGGCTTGCGCTTGCGGTGTTGACGTCGACGCCCACGCGGTTGACAACGTCCTCCACCACGTGGCCTAGGGTGCGCGAAAGCTCGGCCTGGTCAAGGTCGTGCTGGTACTGGCCCACGCCGATGGACTGGGGCGGAATCTTAACGAGCTCTGCCAGCGGGTCCTGCAGGCGGCGGCCCAGGCTCATGGCGCCACGCACGGTGACGTCCAGGTCGGGGTATTCCTGACTGGCGAGCTCGGAGGCGGAGTACACCGACGCGCCGGCTTCGTTGACGATGGTGTATCGCAGCCCGGGCGCCTGCTCGGCAATGAACTCCGAGACGACTTCCTCGGTCTCGCGGCTGGCGGTGCCGTTGCCGATGACGATGGTGTTGACGCCGTCCTTCTTGACGAGGCGGGCAAGCTCGCGCTTGGTGCCGGCGATGTCGTGGCGCGGCTTGGTGGGGTAGACCACGCTGTGGTCGAGTAGCTTGCCGGTCTCGTCCATGACGGCGACCTTGCAGCCGGTGCGGTAGCCCGGGTCGAGCGCGAGCACGCGGGCACCGCGCACGGGGCGTGCCGAGAGCAGACCCTCGAGATTCTTGGCAAAGACGTTGATGGCCTCGGTTTGAGCGCGAACGGTGAGTTTGGCGCGGACCTCGCGCTCCAGCGAGGGGGCCATCAGGCGCTTGTAGCCGTCGGCGATGGCAGCATCGAAGATGGGAGCAAACACGCCCTGGCGTCGGGGCCAACGGCTGCCGAGGCGCGCCGTGGCGGCAGCGCCGTCGACGTTCACGCACACGCGGAGCTTGCCCTCGCGCTCACCGCGGTCGATAGCCAGCACGCGGTGGTTGGGAATACGGCGCAGCGGCTCGTCAAAGTTGTAGTAGGGCTCGTAGGGAGTCTTCACCGCCGACATCGTCGTCGAGGCCACGATGTCGGCGGCGCCGGCAAGCGCCTTCTCGGGTGTGTCGAAGCCGGCCTCCTCGTTGACGTAGGTCGCGGCGGCGTCGAGCGCGCTGCCCTTGGCCGAGGCCTGCATGATGATCATGTTGGCGAGCGGCTCCAGGCCGGCCTCGCGGGCCTTCTGCGCGCGGGTCATGCGCTTTTTGCGGTAGGGCTTGTAGAGGTCCTCGACACGTTGGAGCTGCGTGGCCTCGCGAATCTGCTGCTCAAGCTCGGGCGTGAGTTTGCCCTGGGCATCGATGAGCAGGATGACGTCCTCTTTGCGCTGTTCAAGATTGCGCAGGTAAGACAGGCGCTCGTCGAGTGCGCGCAGGGCGACGTCGTCCATGCCGCCCGTGGCTTCCTTGCGGTAGCGCGAGATAAAGGGGATGGTGTTGCCCTCGTCGATGAGCTTGACGGCCGCCTCGATGTTGGCGGCCTTAAGGTTGAGCTCGCGGGCGAGCTGGGCGATAAGATCCATGGGACTCCTTGCGGTAAAGGTGCGTTTGCAGCACAGGGCCACCAAGGATACCACCCGCCACTTCGCCCAAAAAAAACTGTTTTGGCGTGGAACCACGAAAGCGGCCTATCTACTACGTTTGAACCGTGTGGGTCGACCATCCCCCGGTTTTCCGAAAATGCGCAACCCGTCTACCTGCGGTTTTTATTTCGCGAAATTCGGTATGGTTGAGGGTGATCGGTTAAACGTAGTAGATAGGCTCATTCCGTGGCGAACGAATCAAGCTAAGGTGCAAAAAGTCCCCCGTCCCAGAAAAACCATTGGCAACGTAGCAAAAAGCCCTGCGGGCAGGAGGCTGCTCACAGGGCAAAGAAGAGGGGCTTATTTGTGGCGGACCGAGGGACTCGGCATGGGGTTTCTGTCGCGGCCGCTCTTAAGGCATTACAGCTCGACGAGCTGGCCGGTCTCGGCGGCCTCCTTGATAGCGTTGAGAAGCGTGAGCGTCTTGACGTTGTCGGCGGGGGTCACGACGGGCTCAACCTCACGGCGGACAACCTTCACAAAGTGCTTGAGCTGCATCTTGTGCGGCAGCGCCGGGTCGACGGCCGGAATCTCCATCTGCAGTGGCTTGTGCCAGTTGGAGGCGCCGTCGTAGGAGAACTGATGCAGGCGGGGCAGCGACAGAGCGCCCAAGGTTCCGCCGATAAAGTAGGCGTCGGCGTCAAAGGGGCGGTACTGCGGATCCTCGCGAGCGGTTGCCTCCCAGTTCCAAGGGCTGGCGGTGGCGTCGGAGATGGTCATGCTCGCGAGCGCGCCGTCGGCAAAACGGACGTTGACCACGGCGGAGTCCTCGGTCTCAAAACCGCGGGCGGCGCTGGACTGCATGCCCTGGACGGCGACGGGCTCGCCCAGCAGG
>RKAY01000019.1 GCA_014846205.1 Collinsella aerofaciens
GCATCGGAGCCCAATGACCACCTGGCCGCCATGATGCGCCGCAGCGCCCGCCGCGAGGAGGCTTATGTGCCCACCTCGCAGCTTCGCCGCTTTACTCTGCCCGATTCGGCGCCCATCATGCGCCGCGTCATGGGCTTTCTGTCCGATCAGGCCCGCGCGCTCATCCACGCTGGCGTGTCGCGCGACCGCATCTGCATCGATCCCGGTCCGGGCTTTGGCAAGACGGCCAACGAGGATATCGTCATCCAGCGCGAGACTGCCAAGATGGCGTCGCTGGGCTATCCGCTCATGTGCGCCGTGTCGCGCAAGCGCTTTGTGGGCGCTGTCTCGGGCGTGACCGAGGCCGCCGAGCGCGATGCCGCCACGTTTGGCGTGTGCCTGGGCGCCATCCAGGCCGGCGCCAACATTGTGCGCGTGCACGATGTCGCGGGCTTTGCGCAGTTCCTGAACGGTTACTGGGCTGTTGCCAAGCCGCAGCCGCGTCGCGCGTTTGTGGCCGTGGGCTCCAACCTGGGGCATCGCTGCGACAACATCCGCGCCGCGCGCGACATGATTGCCGAGATCCCGCTCACCTGCGTGTCCAACTGCTCTCGCATCTACGAGAGCGAACCGGCCTACGAGACGCGTCAGGACGCCTTCGCCAATGCCGTCATCGAGATCAAGACCGAGCTGGCGCCGTTGGTGCTGCTCGATGAGCTTATGAAGATCGAGGCCGAGCTGGGCCGCGACCGTTCCAAAAAGGCCAAGGCCAATGGCCCACGCACCATCGATCTGGACCTGCTGTGGATGGACGGCGAGACCCACGGCGGCAAAAAGCTGCGCCTGCCGCATCCGCTGATTGGCGAGCGCGACTTTGTGCTGGTGCCGCTCGAGGACCTGATGCACGACCCGGCGCGGTTCTTCCGCTACAACGGCGTCGAGGTCAAGGAACCCGAGGATCGCGTGGGCCATATCGTGGGCGAATTGGGGCGTATGTAGATGATTGAGATGAACGCTGTAGCCGCTGGCACTGAGCTCGACGCCGCGCGCGATGCGGGTCGCGAGGGCAAGTCCGCGGGTTGGTGCGCCTGGAGTGCCAGCGACACGTCGTTGACGTTTTCGCTGGTCGTTCGCCCCGACGTGAACATGCACGCCTTTCACGGCCTGCCGTTTGTGGCCGCGATGGGCATGATGGACGCGCTCGTGGGAACGGCTGCGGCACCGGGGCTGGGCCTTGCCGGCAAGGTGGGCATTCAGTGGCCGAGCGATATTGTCTGCGGCGCGCCCACGTTTGAAACGTCGTTTGCACGCGTCGCCGTCAACGGTGGCGCCGGTGCCGCAGGCATGTTCGGTGCCGTGACGGTGGATATTGAGCGCGCGGCGCTGGGCGAGCTTGGTGTGGATGTAGCTGACGAAGCGCTGATCGAGGCATTGGCCACCGCCGTGTTGACCCGCGCGGACGCCTGGGCGGTTGTCGCCAACACGCCGCAGGGTGCTGCCGGTCCGCTGGCTCCCGTGCTGGGCGAGTACTTCGACATGGTGCCGCTGCTCGGTCGCCAGGTTGCGGCGGTGTCGCCCAACGGCTTGCCGCTTGCGGTCGGCGTGTTTGCAGGCTTGGACATCTGGGGCCGCGCGACCATCAAGACCGATGCCGGCGAGCAGGAGTTTCCGCCCGAGGCCGTACGCATCCGCGGGCTGTAACGCGGAGCGCGCTCAAAGATATCCATGACAACAAGACCCTCCTCGGCCTGTGCCGGGGAGGGTCTTTGCGCGACTACAGGGTGGCATCGGGCATGCTCGACTTGGGCCCCTGTCCTACCCCTGCTCCTGCATGCGGCGGTAGATTTCGCAGATACCCTTGATGGTGAGCTGGCCGTCGACCACGTCGAAGGCATCGGTCGAACCGGCGACGATGCTGGCGAGACCGCCCGTGGCGATAACGGTGGCGTCCTCGCGGCCCAGCTCGCGCTTCATGCGAGCGACCAGGCCTTCGGCCATGGCGGCGGCGCCCGTTACGGCGCCGACCTTGATGCATTCCTCGGTGTCGCGGCCGATGGCGTGCTCGGGCGCCTCGAGCGGCACGCTGGCGAGCTTGGCGGCACGGGCGGCAAGCGCGTCCATGGAGATGCGGATGCCCGGCGCGATCGCTCCGCCAATGTAATAGCCGTCCTCATCGATGACGTCGATATTGGTCGCGGTGCCAAAGTCCACCACGATCGCCGGGGCGCCGTAGGAAGTTTCGGCCGCAACGGCGTTGGCGACGCGGTCGGCACCTACGGCCTGGGGGCGCGCCGCGCGCAGTTTGGTCACCGCGGCCGTCTGCGGCCCGATAACGATGGCGTCTGCCGCGATGCGTTCGGCCACGGTGTGCCACTCGCGCGAGAGCTGCGGCACCACGCCGGCGAAGGCGATCGCGTCGACCGCGTCGAGCGAGAGGTCGTACATCTTAAAGAAGCCCATCAGGCGCACATGGATTTCGTCGGCGGTATAGGAGCGGTCGGTGGGCATGCGCCACGACTGCACCAGCTCGTTTCCGTCAAACAGGCCCATGGCCGTCTGCGTGTTTCCCATATCGATAGCGAGCAGCATGTCTACTCCCGGTGTCGGCGTAAAAGGACGCGCACCATTGTATACGTGCCGTCGGCGGCGCTAGGCTGCGATTCGTTCACGGCGATATGGGCTGAGGGGTTTTAAATATGAAGGAATTATGCTCTACGAGATTTTCCTTGCCGTTTACCGAACTCCCACGTAATATTCTTTCTTGCGCACATGAGGCGCCCAGACATTG
>RKAY01000008.1 GCA_014846205.1 Collinsella aerofaciens
CAGCGGGACAAACTCGACAGCAGTCGCGAGGTCGCACCGCTCGTGCCCGCCGAGGACGCGGTGCACGTCGACTCCACCGCCCACACCATCGACGAGGTCGTACGCATTATCGAGGACCTCATCAACCAAAGGAGGTAACTCATGCGCCTGTTTAAGCAGACGCCCGAGGATTACTACAACGCCCCCTACGCCGAGTTCCCGGCGCTCATCCGCGCCGTCGTCGTGGTGGTCATGGCTATTCTGTGGGCCTTCTCCAAGCTCATGTGGCGCTGGAAGGTCGAGGACGCCGATCTTCTGTTTGAGCGCCAGGAAGGCCGCGGCAGCGTGGTCATCTGCAACCACACCTCGATGGCCGAGCTCTTGGCCGTGGAGACGGCGCTGTTCTTTGGGGGCCGCCGCATTCGGCCCATCTTTAAGTCCGAGTTCGCCAAGAGCAAGATTGTGCGCTGGGCCTTTAGCCGCGTAGGCGGCATCCCCGTGGAGCGTGGTACTGCAGATATGAAGTGCCTGCGCGCCGCCCAGCATGCGCTGCAGCGCGGCGAGGACGTTCTGATCTTCCCCGAGGGCACGCGCATCCGCTCGCGCGAGATCAAGCCCGAGGTCCACGGCGGTTTTGCGCTCATCGCCCAGATGGGCAAGGCGCCCGTCAACCCGCTCGCCATCTGTGGCTGGTCCGATATTACGCCTGCGGGCAAAAAGCTCATGCGCCCTAAAAAGTGCTGGATCCGTGCCGGCAAGGCCATCTCGCTATCCGATGCACCGGCCGAGCTCAAGCGCAAGGAGCGCCTGGCATGGTTTGAGTCCGAGGCCATGAACCGCGTCTACGCTATGCGCGACGACCTGTGCGCCGAGCATCCGGGAAGGTTCTAACCATGAGCGAGGAAGTCATGAACACTGCCGAGCCTGCGCCTGGCAAGGCAGACGCTCCCACCATCGAAATCGCAGCCCACGCCGGCACCTGCTACGGCGTACAGCGTGCGCTCGATATGGCGCTGGCCGCCGCCCCGCAGGCAGGGGAGAGCACTCAGGTCCATACCTTGGGTCCGCTCATTCATAACCCCATCGTGGTACGCGAGCTCGCTGAGGCAGGCGTTGGCTTGGCCGAGAACCTGGATAATGCCGCAACCGGCACCGTGATCATCCGCGCCCACGGTGTGGTGCCGCAGGTCATCGATGCCGCTCGCGAGCGTGGCCTTAACGTCATCGACGCCACCTGCCCTTACGTCAAGAAGGTCCATATGGCAGCCGAGCGCCTGGTGCGCGAGGGCTACCATGTGGTGGTCGTGGGTGAGCCGGGGCATCCCGAGGTCGAGGGCATTCTGGGTCACGCCGGCGACGATGCGCAGGTCGTGAGTTGCGCCGCTGATGCGGACGCGCTGCCGTTCAAGGGCAAGGTAGGCCTCGTCGTGCAGACCACCCAGACCGCGCAGAACCTAGCCGAAGTCGTGGCCGCTATCACCACGCGCGTGCAGGAGCTGCGTGTGATCAACACCATCTGCGCCGCCACGAGTGAGCGTCAACAGGCAGCAGCCACACTTGCCAACCGCTGCGACTGCATGGTAGTCGTGGGCGGCAAAAACTCGGGCAACACCCGCCGCCTGGCGCAGATTTGCGCAGACGCCTGCGAGCGCACGCATCACATCGAGGAAGCTTCCGAGCTCCAGGCCGCGTGGTTTACCGACGCCCACCACATCGGCATCACCGCCGGAGCCTCCACCCCGCAAGAACACATCGAACGAGCCGTCGCTCGCATCAAGGAGCTTTACCACTAATCATGGACCAGACCGTACCCGCATACGCCGCCGAGGTGGCCGATTACGGGCGCAGCCGCGACCCCGAGCCGGGTGAGGGCGCGCTCGTAAAGAACGTGCGTCCCGAATCGCCCGCGTGGGATGTGGGTATCGAGCCGGGCATGCGCGTGCTCACGGTCAACGGTGAGCAGCTGACCGATATGATCGTGTGGCTCTGGGAGGCCGACGACGACACCGTCGAGCTGGAGGTATTCGACCCGCGCGACGGTACCGTCACCCCCGTCGAGCTCGACCGCTTTCCCGGCGAGGATTGGGGTTTGGAGTTCGATGGTCCCATCTTCGACGGCATGCGTACCTGCGTAAACGCCTGCGTGTTCTGCTTTATGACCATGCTGCCCAAGGGCGGCCGCTCAACGCTCTATATTCGCGACGACGACTACCGCCTGAGCTTTTTGCAGGGCAACTTCGTCACGCTCACGAACCTCACCGACGAGGACGTGCAAAACGTCATCCAACGCAACATGAGCCCTATGAACGTGTCGGTCCATGCCGTGAGCCCCGACGTCCGCCGTCGTATGATGGGCCGCAACGCCCAGCGCGGCATGGACGTACTCGAGGCCATCATGGCCGCCGGTATCGAGATTCACGCGCAGA
The DNA here is from genome assembly GCA_014846205.1 of Collinsella aerofaciens. Next base: position 2,406 of record RKAY01000008.1, read on the forward strand.
TCGTGTTGTGCCCCGGCATGAACGACGGCGAGGAGCTGGAAAAGACCCTGCGCTTTTGCGAGGAGCACGAGCAAATCACAAGCCTGGGCATTGTGCCGCTCGGTTTTACCAAGCATCAGAACCGCTTTAGCTGGTCATACAGCGACAAGCCCGAGCTGGCACGCGAGACCATCGCCATGATCCGACCGTTCCAGGACCGCGCCTATGAGCGCTTTGGCCGCCACACCTTCCAGATGAGCGACGAGTTCTACCTGGACGCCGGCATCGATCCTCCCGAGGCAGACTTTTACGACGGTTACCCGCAGTACTACGACGGCATCGGCATGATTCGCTCGTATCTGGACGAGACCGATGAC
>RKAY01000041.1 GCA_014846205.1 Collinsella aerofaciens
AACTCGAACCACTCGTTGCCCAGGCTCTTAATTGAAACCAGGCCCTCGACCTGCGTCAGATCCAGGCGTACGAACAGGCCCATGCTGCTGACCCACGAGACCGTTCCGGCATAGCGCTCGCCCAGGCGATCCTCGTAGTACTGGGCAATCTTGATCTTTTGCGTCGCATGGCTGGCGGCATCGGCCGCACGCTCCGCATCGCTGCACGCACGGCAAATCTGCGGCAGAATGCGCGGCAGGGACTCGCGACCTTTGCCGATGAGCCGGGGCGTGCGTACCAAGGCCTCCTTGCCGCCCAGCTGCTCATAGGCCAGCTGCAGCTTGAGCACGCGGTGCACCACCAAATCGGGATAGCGGCGGATAGGACTCGTAAAGTGGCAGTAGCACGGCGCGGCAAGCGCAAAGTGGCCCTCGTTGCGCGGCTTGTACAGCGCGCGCTGCATGCTGCGCAAAAGTAACGTGTTGACGAGCGGCGCGTTGGCCGTGCCAGCCGCGGCATCAACCGCCGCCTGCAGCTCATCGGGACTTCCCAAGGCAATACCAGCCGCACGGCGGTCGTCGATGATGCCCAGTTGCGCCAGCGCCACGGCGGCGCCGTGCAGGCTATCGGGGCTGGGGTCATCGTGCACGCGATAGCAAGCCTCAATGTCGCGGTCGGCCAGCCACTCGGCCACGCACTCGTTGGCGAGCAGCATGGCCTCCTCGATCAGTGACGTGGCACACGAGCGCTCGCGGGCCACGATCTGCACGGGCACACCGCCCTCGTCCAAGAGCGCGCGGATCTCGGCCGTATCAAAGTCGACCGAACCGCGCGCGCGACGAATGCGGCGGCGGAGCTCCGCAAGCTCGTTGGCAGCAACCAAAAAATCACCGAGGTCGACGTTATAGCCGCGGGCTGTCTCTTCGCATGCAAGCCCACGCTCAAGCGCCTCCTCGCGCGAGGCCTCGGCAGCCGCAACATCCTCGGCGGCACCCTCCAGCACCGAATACTCCACCGCGCCAGCACGCACCAGCAGCGCCTCGGCGCCATCATAGTCCATACGCACGCGCGAGCGAATCACGCTGGGATACGGGTCGTACTGGCGCACGCGGCCCTGCGCGTCGAGCTCAATGTCGACGGTAAACGCCAAGCGGTCCTCGTCGGGACGAAGCGAGCACAGGTCATTAGACAGGCGCTCGGGCAGCATGGGGAGTACACGATCGGCAAGATACACCGACGTCGTGCGATGACGAGCCTCAAGATCGATATGCCCGTCCCACGCCACGTAATGCGAGACATCGGCGATATGGACGCCCAGCTTGTAGCCACCCTCAGGCGTACGCTCCAGCGAAATGGCATCGTCAAAGTCGCGCGCGTCGACCGGGTCAATCGTGATGACAAAGCGGTCGCGCAGGTCGCGGCGAAGCGGATCCTTGAGCGCCGCGGCCACGTCAAGCGAAAGCGCCTCGGCCTCGGCAAGTGCGGCCTCGGGGTAGCTGTCGGTATAGCCATAACGCGCCATCACATACTGAACGCCCAAATCGGGCGCGTCATCGCCGCCAATGCGGCGATCGATCGTCACCGTGCCCGATTCCAGACGCGTCGGATACGTTAGGATGCGCGCGACGACGACATCGCCAGGATGCACGTCCAGGCGTACGGCAGAGGTGTCCTCGGGCAAAATAAAGAAGTCGGCCTTCAGGCGCGAATCGAGCGGCTCGACCACCCCGAGTGGGCCGGCGATCTGGTAGGTACCCACCACGCTTATAGCCGCACGTTCGACGACGCCTTCAATCACGGCGCGACGCTCACCATGCGGGCTGTTCTTAATGCTCACGGCAACGGTATCGCCATCCATGATCTCGCGCTTGCCGCGGCCCATGACCTTGTAGTCGCCGTTTTCGGTTATGACATAGGCACTGTGCTCATGGAGCTGCACGCGGCCAGTCAGGCTCGGACGACGCTCGCTGCGCACCGGCCCGCGCTTATTGCGAGCTCCACGCTTATGCTTGTTATTGCGCCCCATGGCGCCTCCTAACTATCGATTGCCGCTTACATCCCAAGAGTCTACCCAAATGATCCCTAGGGGACGGCAGGATTGCGGATCACATAGATGGACCAGCGCCACGATGATCCGCAATCCTGCCGTCCCCTAGGGATCAAAAAAACGGGCCGCCCCAAAAGAGACGACCCGTTGGAAGGAACGAATTCCAAACATGCCTACACGCGCAGATAGCGCCGCATGGCGATGGCGGAACCAAAGAGACCGATAATGACGCCGACCAGAATCAGCGCGGCGTAGGTCACCAGGTAGTACTGCATCGGCAGGGCAAACGACATCCAGCCGATACTCTCCTGCAGACGCGGAACCATAAGGTTGCGCAGCAGCTCCAGCGCGCCGATGGAAAGCAGCGAGCCCAGGATGGCCTGCAGCACGCCCTCGGTAATGAACGGCCCGCGAATAAAGCCGTTGCTGGCGCCCACCAGGCGCATGATCGCAATCTCACGGCGACGCGCCGTAATGGACAGGCGAATCGTGTTATTGATAAAGATGAACGCGATAAAGGTAAGCAGGCCAACGAGCACCACAGCGGCGATGCGGATATAGTTCGTCACCTGGAACAGGCGGCTTACTTCCTCCTGGCCGTACAGCACGCTCGCGTTGACGTCGCCGTCGTCCGCGATCTTCTGGAAGTCGGCGTTCTTCTTGAGCTTCTTTGCCGTGCTCTCGACCTGAGACGGGTCATCCATCTC
>RKAY01000039.1 GCA_014846205.1 Collinsella aerofaciens
GAGGGCGCTGCCGTCGCTCAGCCCGCTGCGGCTGCCGGCTCCGATGCTCAGCACGATGAGGCTGCTGCGAAGGCCGCGCTCAAGGCCGCCGAGATGGAGGCAAAGCTCGCCGCCATGGATCCCGAGAAAGCGGCCAAGGTCCGCGCGGCGCTTGCCGCCAAGGCCGCCCGCGACAAGCAGAAAAAGGAGGCGTAAGGTCCATGGCACATCGCTCCGTTATTCCGTTTGGCCCGCAGCACCCGGTGCTGCCCGAGCCGCTTCATCTGGACCTGGTGATCGAGGACGACCGCGTCATCGAGGCAATTCCGCAGATCGGCTTTGTACACCGCGGACTCGAGAAGCTCACCGAAAAGCGCGATATGCATCAGTTTGGCTACATCGCCGAGCGCATCTGCGGCATTTGCGCCGTGGGTCACAGCTGCGGCTATGCCAGCGCCTGCGAGCGCATGCTTGACATCGAGGTGCCCGGCCGCGTGCAGTATATCCGCACCATTTTGCACGAGCTTTCGCGCATCCACTCGCACCTGCTGTGGCTGGGCCTGCTCGCCGATGCCTTTGGCTTCGAGGCACTGTTCTATCGTTCGTGGACCCTGCGCGAGCAGATTCTCAAGATCTTCGAGAGCACCTGCGGCGGCCGCGTGATCCTGTCGATCAACGAGATCGGTGGCCTTAAGCACGATATCGAGGATTCCGAGCTGGCGGGCATTGTCCAGACACTCGATGCCATGCGCCCCGACTACGAGGCCCTGGTGCATACGTTTTTGGATGACGACAGCTGTGACGAGCGCCTGCATGGCGTGGGCGTGATCAGCAAGAAGGACGCGCTGGATCTGTCGATGGTCGGCCCGTTCGGCCGCGCCTCGGGCGTGGACTACGACGTGCGCATGTTTGGCGACGGTGCCTATGCGGATCTGGCTGCGTTTGAGCCAATTGTCGCTACCGATGGCGACTGCTATGCCCGCTGCCAGGTGCGCTGTGCCGAGGTCACGCAGGCCATGGACATCATCAAGGAGCTTGTGGGCAAGATTCCGCACGACGGGATCGGCGGGCGCACCAAGCTCACGCCGGCCGACGGCGCGCGCGGCGAGGTTGTGATTGAGCAGCCGCGCGGCGAGTCGTACTACTATGTGCGCGGCAACGGCACCAAGAACCTGGACCGCTTCCGCGTGCGCACGCCGACGTCGCAGAACCTGGCGGGTCTGACGCATGCGCTGCAGGGCGTGCTCCTTGCCAACGTGCCCATGATTATCCTGACCATCGATCCCTGCATTAGCTGCACGGAAAGGTAGGCACGGCATGAGTTTACTGACATTTGCCAAGACGGCCTTGGGCTCTATGGTTAAGCGGCCGGTAACGGTGTGCTATCCGCAGGAGAAGCTCGCGGCACCCGAGCGCCTGCGCGGGCATATCGTCAACGACATGGGCGTGTGCATCTGCTGCGGCATGTGCGCGCGCCGCTGCCCGGCGGGCGCGCTCGCGGTCGATCGTAAAGGCGGAACGTGGTCGATCGACCCGTATGCCTGCGTGGTATGCGGCGAGTGCATCGAGAGCTGCCCCAAACACTGCCTGAGCATGGACACCGCCCGTACTCCGGTTGCGGCAGACAAGACTCCCACGGTAGAAACCAAGCCGGAATAGCGCTGGAATAGGGCCGGTGGGGCAAATGCCCCACCGGCCCCGCGCGTGAGCGCGCGGTTAGGCTGCCGCTAACAAAACTATGCCGGTTTACTACGATGAATTCGACATTCCCGACCATGACTGCATTTTTCTAAATATTGCAAGCGTTCTACCTGCGGTTTTGCAAGAGCGCAATTTGACGTGGTCGAAGGCGGGCGATCCATCGTAGTAAACCGGCATAGTTTTGAAATGGCATTAAATTGGTAGCAGCCATTTTGCTGTGCCGGGGTGGTCGGCCGCTGGGTAATTACCCTCGCAGGTAGGCGATGGCGATCTGCGTGCGGTTGCGCAGGCCCATCTTTGCCAGGATCGAGCTGATGTGGTTGCGTACGGTGCCTTCGCCCATATAGGCGGTGGCGGCAATCTCCTTGTTGTCGAGGCCGCGGGCGATGAGCTCGGCGACTTCGAACTCGCGGTCGGTTAGGCTGGCGAAGGCCGCGGGCCGGCGGGTCGTGCCGGCCTCGACGCCCGCCCCATCAAAGTTAACATCCTCGATCGCCTTACCCTCGAGCACGCGTTTGCCGTCCATGACTTGCGCCAACGCCGGAGGAATGACGGCGACATCGGTTTTAATCAAGTAGCCGCGGGCGCCCAGTTTGAGCGCCGACACAATGTACTCGTCATCCGAGAATGTCGTCAGAAACACCACGCGTGCCGCGGGGTCGTGCTCAAGGATCTCGCGCGCCGCCGATAGGCCGTCGCGTCCCGGCATCTGAATGTCGAGCAGCGCGATGTCGGGTGCGTGCTCGGCGTAGAGCGCGACCGCGTCGTCGCCGTTGGCGCCGGTGCCCACCACCTCGATCTGCGGCTGGGCGCCCAGGATAATCTTGAGCGAATCGACCACGAGGCGGTCGTCGTCGACAACGATGAGCCTCATCGGCCCTCATCTCCTTGCTGTTTGGGAACGGTGGCAAACACACGCCAGCCGCCGGCGCCGGCACGCGGGCCGGCGGTAAAGGTGCCGCCAAGCGCCTCGATGCGCTCGCGTATGG
>RKAY01000007.1 GCA_014846205.1 Collinsella aerofaciens
CGACGCCTATTCGCTGGGATGGCATATCCGCCAGCTTCAGCAGGGACAGCACGAAACCTTTGCCTATCTGGGCAATCTGGGTGTGGGCATCGCGCCCGAGCGCCTGGCCGCCGGCGACTTTGATGGCTACGACGAGGTCTTCCTGCTGCTCGACGATACCGATGATTACTTGGGCGACGTTGAGACGCGACCTGCCGCGCGCTGCTTGACCATAAGCTTCCGCGGCACGCACGGGCAAGCAGCCCCACGCTACGAGCAGCTGCTCAGCTATATGCGCGAGCACGGCCTGACGCCCGTAGGTCCCTCACGCGAGATTGCCTTGACCGATGACATCATCAGCGACGACCCCGCGACCTACGTGACGCAAATCACGGTGCCGGTTGCCCCGGCAAAGTAAAAACCGCCCGGAAGGCATCGTGCTTCCGGGCGGTTTTTCAATTTGATTATCGATGTCTTAAGCCTGGGGCACCTGACCAGTCGCCAGGATCCGCTCGAGTGCGTCCTCGTCCAGCACGGGCACACCCAACTGCTCGGCCTTGGTGAGCTTGGAGCCCGCTTTGGGACCGGCGACCAGATAGCTCGTCTTCTTGGACACACTGCCCGAAACCTTGGCGCCGAGCACCTTGAGCGCCGCGCCCGCCTCGTCGCGCGTGCGGTTGACGAGCGTGCCGGTGAGCACGAAGGTCAGACCCGCAAGCGGCTGCGCGTCGGCGAGCTCGCCCGCTACGCCAGCGTCGGCTGCGGCTTGTGCATGCGCGGCGCCCAAGTCAACCTCGAGCGACAGGCCCGCCTGGCGCAGGCGCTCCAGCACGGCAAGGTTTTCGGGCACGGCGAGGAACTGCTTGACGCTCGCCGCAATCTTGGGACCAATGCCCTCGCACTCGGCAATATCCTCTTCGCTCGCCAAGATGAGCTTGTCGACCGACAGGAATCGCTCGGCGATGACCTCGCCCACGCTCTTGCCCACGTGGCGGATGCCCAGGGCAAACAGCACGCGACCGAGCGGCTGGCTCTTGGACTTGTTGAGCTCGGCGATGATTTTCTCGGCCGTCTTGAGGCCCACCGGAATGGGATCGCCCTTCTTGACGCCCTTTTTGCTGTTGGAGCTGGCGTACACGCGGCCCGTGTCCAGACCTGCGATGTCGTCGACCGTGAGCTGGTAGAAATCTGCGACATCGTGGATCAGGCCGGCGGCGATCATCTTGTCGACGATCTCGTCGCCCAGGCCGTCGACGTCCATGCAGCCGCGGCTCACCCAGTGGAGCAGGCGCTCCTTGAGCTGTGCGGGGCAGTCGATGGACACGCAGCGGTAGGCAACCTCACCGTCCTCGTGCACCACGGGGCTGCCGCACACGGGGCAGACCTCGGGCATGTGCCAGTCGACCGAATCGGCCGGGCGTTTGTCGAGCACCGGACCCACGACCTCGGGAATCACGTCGCCCGCCTTGTGCACGATGATGGTGTCGCCCTCGCGCACGTTTTTGCGGCGGATCTCGTCGATGTTGTGCAGCGTGGCGCGTGCGATGGTAGAGCCGGCAACTGTGACCGGATCGAACTCGGCGACCGGCGTGAGCACGCCTGTGCGGCCCACCTGGATGCGGATCTCGCGCAGGACGGTCTGTTTTTCCTCGGGCGGGAACTTAAAGGCGATGGCCCAGCGTGGCGCACGGGCGGTAAAGCCCAGGTCGAGCTGCTGGGCAAAGCTGTCGACCTTTACGACCACGCCGTCGATGTCGTAATCCAGGTCACCGCGGTGCTCGAGCGCCTGGGCACAGAACTCGTGAACCTCAGCCGGCGTGGCGCAGCGGGCAACGTTAGGGTTGACACTAAAGCCGGCGCTGCGCAGCCAGTCAAGGAACTCACGCTGGCTGTGGACGTGCAGCGGATCGGTATCGGCGATGGCATAGATAAAGGTGGCCAGGTCGCGGAGCGCGGTGACCTTGGGATCCTTTTGGCGCAGGCTGCCGGCGGCGGCGTTGCGCGGGTTGGCGAAGGGATCGCGGCCCTCGGCATCGGCCTCGTCGTTCAGACGCACAAAACTGCCCTTGGGCATATAGACCTCACCGCGTACCTCAATGGTGCGCTCGCGGTCGGCGCCCATGTGGGCGAGCGCCGGCTCGGACAGATGCATGGGCACATCCTTGATGGTACGGACGTTGAGCGACACGTCCTCGCCCGTTGTACCGTCACCGCGCGTGGCCGCGCGTACAAAGCTGCCGTTTTGGTAGGTAAGCGCCACGCCCAGGCCGTCGATCTTAAGCTCGCAGGTATAGGTGACGCTACCGGCACCGAGCGCATCCTCGGTACGCTGGAGCCACGCGTCGAGTTCGTCCAGATCCATGGCATCGTCCATAGAATACATGCGTGCCATGTGCGTGACCGGCGTAAACTGCTCGCTCACGTAGCCGCCCACGCGCTGGGTATAGCTGTCGGGCGTCGCCAAATCGGGGTAGGTCGCCTCGATTTCCTGCAGCTCAACGAGCATTTTGTCAAAGGCGGCGTCCGTGATCTCGGGCGCATCGAGCATGTAGTAGCGATATGCGTGGTAATCGAGCTCGTGGCGCAGCTCGGCCGCGCGCGCTGCCGCCTGGGCACGGGCGTCGGT
>RKAY01000139.1 GCA_014846205.1 Collinsella aerofaciens
GGACGCGGGACAGATCGACAGCCTGCGCCTGGAGACGTTCCAAAACCTGGCGTCATCCATGCGCGTGAGTGCCCAAATGCTCGATCCCGATGTTCATCTGTAATTGATTTTTCCTATGACAGCCGTCTCCCAACTGTTCGGGAGGCGGCTTTTTTGCTGCCAAAGCGCCCCAAAATATGCGTTTTGCCGACGTTCTGACCAAAACCTTGCCACGAGCTTGACGGGCTGGTCAGCTTTTGGTCAGCAATTGGTTTGACACGTAAAACCAAGATTGCGATTGCGCCGCTTTGCGCCCTAGTCGCCCAGACAATGGTGGTACGGGCATTTGCCCGGTGCTACCTTGAGAGGAGCGGCCGTGAACAAGAGCAAGCGCATCGCCATCAGTCTGGTCGCGGGCGTGCTTGCCGCGGCGCTCTGCATGGTCTACGGCTCGTCGATCCGCTCGCAAGCCGAGCAGGCCCAGGCCGAGACTTTGGCAAAATACGGCGGCGACCGCGTTGAGGTGTGCGTCGCGGCGCGCGATATCGATGCGGGCGAGACCCTCGACGAGACTAATGTCATAACTCAGGAATGGCTGGCGAGTCTGTTGCCGCGTGATGCGGCGACCGAGCTGCGTCAGGTGCGCGGCGACGTGACGACCTCGCGCATTCCCAAAAACGCCGTGATTTGCAATGTCTACACCAAGGCCGAGAGCCACAAGCTCGAGGTGCCTAAAGGCAAGGTTGCCGTTTCGGTGGCGGTCGATGCAGAGCACTCGGTCGGCGGCGCCACGGGCGTGGGCAGCTATGTGGACGTGTACGTGCAAAAAGATGGCGTGACCGATCGTTTGTGCGGAGCGTACGTGATCGATACCAGCGAAGATGCCGGCACCACGCGTGAGGGCAAGATCGAGTGGGTGACGCTGGCGGCAGACCCCGAAGATGTCAAGGAATTGCTGGGAGCCTCGGGAAAGGGAACGGTCAGCTTGACGATTCCCGCCACGGCGCGCGGCAAAAAGAGCGGAGGCGACGAGTGATGAAGGCGATCTGGCTTGCGTGCTGCGCGTGCGGCGATTACGGGCTGCTACAGCAGGAAGTCGAGGGTCGCGATGTGGGCGCACAGGTGCTTCGCGTGGGGGATCTGGACGGGCTGGTATCCATGGCGCGGGCGTTTCCCTCGCGCCGCGGTGCCGCCATCATCGCGGCATCTCTGTTCGATACCGAAGACGTGCGGAAGACCGTTGCACGCCTGACGGCCGAGGGCCGTGTGAGTCGCGTCGTCGTGTTGATCGAGACGCTCGACCCGTCGGATATCGAAGGGCTGTTTCGCGCGGGGGCGACCGAGGTCATCGCTGCGCACAGTTTGTGCGGCAACGGGCGCACGGGCGAGGGAACGGTTGATTCCGATCGGCGCATGACGATTGAGCCCGATGCTTTTGTTGATAGGGAACCCGGGGCGCCTCGCGCTACAAGAGGCCCGCGTGTTGATGAATATGGAAAAGCGGAAGCCGAGCATGGTCGGCGCCCCCGGGACCCCCTTGCATACGATGACGCTGGAGGGCCGGTACCGTATGGCGATGACGTTCCGGCTGAAGATATGGGATACGTGCACGGCGTAAATCTGGCCGATGAGCTCGACGAGGTCGAGGGTTTTGCCGGGGTTGGCGAGCCGTGTGCCGCTGCGTCCTTGGCTTCGGAACCGCAGCCCGGGCAGCCTGCCATGCCGGCTTGGGCTCAGCGCGTGACCGCGGCGGGGGAGACGGGGATGTTATCGCCCGCGTCCGTGTCGCCGGTTCCTGCACCGTCGGCCCCCGCGCCGTCGGCGGACGCTTCGATTCCGCCGCGTCGGGCGCCGGTCGTCTGCGTCGTCTCGGGTTCGGGCGGTTGCGGCAAGTCGACGATCGTTGCCACCATGGCGCATGCGGCGTCGCTGTTGGGTTTGCGTGCCGCTGTGCTCGACTTGGACCTCATGTTTGGAAACCTATACGATCTGCTGGGTGTCGATGCCCCACACGATATGGCGACGCTTATCGAGCCGTCGGCGGCGGGCGCACTTGCCGAGCCGGATATCGTGGCCGCATCGATGCGCGTCGCCCCGGGCGTCACGCTCTGGGGACCTGTCGCGGCCCCCGAGAAGGCCGAGCTCATGGCGCGTCCGGTGGAGCTATTGCTCGATGTTTTGCGTCGCGAATCCGACGTGGTCTTTGTCGACACCTCGGTCTTTTGGGGTGATGCCGTGGCCGCCGCGGTGGCGGCGAGCGACCGTTGCCTGGTCGTAGGCGATGCGGCGGTATCGTCCGCGACATCCGCTTCACGCGTCATTGAGCTGGCGAGCCGCGTGGGCGTGCCACGCACGCGCATGAGCGCCGTGTTCAACCGGTTTGGTGCGCGCGGTGCCGACGAGGACGTCGCCATGCGCTTTGAGATTGCCTGCGCACTGAGCTCCAAGATCCGCATTGCCGATGGCGGTCAGGATTTGGCCGCGCTCATGGCATTCGGTCGCGCCGACGAGGCGGTGGGCCAGACGAGCGCTTTTGCGACTAGCGTGCGCGAGGCCACGCGCGAGATGCTCGTGGAGCTGGGCTGCGCCGTCGGTCCCTGGAGCGATATGGTCGCTGACCGCGCGACCCGTACCGAGCGCCCGCGCATCCGTCTTCCCTGGTCGCGTGAGGGTGATTCGCGATGAGTCTGCAGACGAGGATTAAAGCCGCTGGCGCGGCCGCCGCGGCTGCCCCCGTTGATGCGGGACGCCACCGTGCCGTTAAACGCCGCACCAAGCGTGCGGTGATGGACCGCATGGGCTACGACGAGGTGGCGCGCATCAGTGCCTACGTCGACCCGGCCCTTGCCCGCTCTGAGCTACGTCCGGCGGTGGAAGCGGCGCTCAACGTGGAAGAGTCGACCGACTTGGCGACGCCTGAGCGTGAGACCATCATCGACGAGATCCTAAATGACGTGGTGGGCCTGGGACCGCTGCAGCCGCTCATCGAGGACGACACCGTTACCGAAATCATGATCAACGGCTGTCGCTCTGCCTTTTTTGAGCGCAGTGGCGTTTTGTATCCCATCGAGCACGCGTTTGAGGACGATGAACAGATCCGTGTGCTCATCGACCGCATCATCTCGCCGCTCGGCCGTCGTATCGACGAGCGTAGCCCCATCGTCAACGCCCGCCTCAAGACGGGTTATCGCGTCAACGCGGTGATTCCGCCCGTGGCAATCGACGGGCCAATCCTCACCATCCGTAAGTTCTCGGACCGTATCTGTTCGCTGGACGAGCTTGTGGGGTTGGGGTCACTGCCGCTTTGGTATGCGCAGCTGCTGTCGTGCGCGGTGTCGTTGCGGCAGGACTTGGCGGTTGCGGGAGGCACGGGGTCGGGCAAGACCACGCTGCTCAACGCGCTGTCGTGCGAGATTTCCACCGGCGAGCGCATTGTGACGATCGAGGATTCCGCCGAGCTCAAGTTTGCACATCACCCACACGTTGTTCGTCTGGAGGCGCGTGAGGCGTCAATCGAGGGCGAGGGTGCGGTGACGATCCGCGACCTGGTGACCAATGCTTTGCGTATGCGCCCCGACCGCATCGTCGTGGGCGAGGTGCGCGGTGCCGAGTGCTGCGACATGCTGCAGGCCATGAACACGGGCCACGACGGCTCGCTCACCACGCTCCATGCGGGTACCGAGCAGGAGACCGTGGTTCGCCTGACGCTGCTTGCGCGTTACGGCATCGATTTGCCGAGTGAGCTTATCGAAGAGCAGATTGCCATGGCGCTCGACGGCATCGTGATGTCCGAGCGCCATGCAGATGGCAGGCGCTTTGTGGCCTCATATTCGGGGGTTCACCGCGGCGCGTCGGGCGGTGTCGAGCTCGAACGCTACGTGACGTTCGATGCCGCCGAACGCACCTGGACGCTCGACCGCGAGCCGCCGTTTATTGCGGAGGGCTTGCGGTCGGGAACGCTCACGCAAGAGGAGGTTGACGAATGGAGATCGCTATGCCCCTCGTCGTAGGGGGTTTGGCGGGGCTTTCTGTCGCGACGGCGTGTGGGGCAGAGCCTCGTGTGTCGCGCGTCCCACCGGCGAAACTGGCGCATCAAACGCTGGAGGCGGTGGCGGAAAAGTTGCCTCGTGACTTGGTGGAAAGCGACCTGCTGGCTCGGTTGGCCCGATCGTGGACGTCGCTGATTCCTACAAGTCGTTTGGGTCTTGTCATTGAGGACGATGCGGCACGCCTGTCGTTTTTGCTGTTATCGAGTTGTGTTTGCTGCATTACGCTGGCCGTTGTATTGCTATCGCCCATAGGGTTTTTCCCGGGGCTTATGGTGCCGTTCGTTGTTGCCGCCGTCCGCAACGCCCTCGATTGCCGCCGCGAACGGCATGATGCGGAAGAGGCCATGCCCGAGGCTTTTACGGCGCTTTCCATGTCGCTCGCCTCGGGACATTCGCTGGCTCAGGGCATGCGCTTTGTGGGCGCTCATGCGCAGGAGCCGGTCCATACCGAGTTTTTGCGCGTTGCCGCGGCCATTGAATGTGGCATCTCGGCAACCGATGCCTTGGATGATCTGTTGGCTCGCGTGGATGCCCCCGGGCTCTCGCTCGTCACCTTGGCACTCAAGGTCTCGCAGCGCACCGGTGCCCCGCTCGCCGGTTTGCTGTCCGAGGCGGCGAGCATGGTGGGGGAGCGCATTGAGCTTAAACGCCGTCTGGACGTTAAGACGTCTCAGGCGCGCATGTCGGCGCATATGGTCGCCGCGATGCCAGCGGGAATGTGCGCGGTGCTGGCCTTGCTTTCTGCCGATTTTCGCCGAGGTCTCGCGACGCCCGCGGGGGCCGGTGCCGTGGTGCTGGGCATGGCCCTCAATGTCATCGCGCTTGTGGTTATCCGCCGCATTATGAGGATGGAGCTATGAGTGCGCTTGCCGCCGCGGCGGCTTGCCTGTGCGCGTTGAGCGTCTTTGTCGCAACGGGCTTCGCGCGTGCGGAGGTGCGTGATATCGCGATAGCTTGCAAGCGCGAGGCGGCGCTGGTTGCTGCCGCGGGCCGCTCGGCGGTCGATGCCCTGACCACACGAATGAAGGGTGTGTTTGGAGCGGGTGGCCCGGCGCAGGTATCGCTCGGAGATGTGTCCGAGATGATTGACGTTGTGCGCTTGGGGCTCTCCGCCGGCCTTTCGTTTGATGCGGCGCTCGAGGTCTTTTGTGCCAACCGCACGTCGGTGCTTGCCGTTCGGCTCGAGCGGGCATGCATGGCGTGGCAGGTGGGCGTGGGGACGCGCGAAGACGAGCTGCTGGCAGCCGCGCACGACTTAGACGTGCGGGCGCTCGAGACCTTTGCCATTACGGTGGGGCAGGCACTTGCCCTGGGAGCCCCGCTTGCCGAGACGCTGGCGGCGCAGAGTCGCGAGATACGTGCGGCTCATCGTGCCGCAGTCGAGCGCGAAATCGAACGCGCGCCGGTCAAGCTGCTGATTCCCACGGGCACGCTTATTCTGCCGGCGCTGCTGTTGTCCATATTGGGCCCGCTGCTGGGAGCAGGCGGGATGATGTAGGGAGGAATATATGAACATGATGAGGAGCGCTGCGAGCAAAGCTCGGAGTTGGGCATTCTGCCGGGCAATTCGCGCTCACCAGCGCGCCAAGGCATTGCTGCTGGAAGAATGCGCGCAGGGCACTACCGAGTACGCCATCTTGGTCGGTGTGCTGGTGGTGATCGCGATTATCGCCATCGTCGCGTTTAAGGGCAAGGTCGAAGAGCTGTGGAACGCGATCAGCGACGGCATCAACAGCCTGTAGACCATGGGCGACCTACTGGTTCGTTGCTGGCGCTTGCCTGTCTGATCGTGGCAATCGTGGCGGCGGTGTGGGGGCTTGGTGCTGCGCATCGACGTGGTTCCGGTGGCGTCGAGGCCCCTGCCGTCACCACGTCCCGGGACGATGCGGCGCAAGGTGACAACTCCTCTGCCGTCGATGGGGGTGCTTCCACCACGGCGCAGACGTTTTTGCAATCGCTCGATGCCCAGGTGGGCACGGTGTCGGAGCCGTCTGGGAACAGCGCCATTGCAGCGCGGCTTGCATGGTCCGAGGACCGACCGATGACAGAGGCGGCCGCAGACATGCTGCGCGCTTACCGAGAGATACCTACGGCGCATCTTGCCTTGAGCGGCTACATCGACATTAAGGGCAACCTGTGGGGTGCTGTTGTGCGCGATGGCCGCGGATGGGTCGACATGGTAACGGTCGCCGCAGACGAGGGCGACGCGTCGTGTCGCCTGCGTGCGGTGCGTCTGGTTCCACAAAAGACGATTCTTGAGGAGGGGTCGTGAGATGCAAGGTGCCCTGCGCGAGGATTCCGCCCAGTCGACCGTCGAATATGCCATCGTCACGCTGGCGCTCTTATCGATTGCACTGGCAATCGCCGGTCTTTGGCGCGCCGGAACCGATGGCCATTTGGCGGCGTTGGTCGAGCGGGCGGCGTCGCATGGCATTGCCCCGGCATCGATTATCGATGCCGCTACGGGCGCAAAGGATATCGCGCTGTATTGATGTCGCGCGCGAGGACGGGGCGCAATCGACCGTCGAGGCTGCCTTTTTGCTGCCGACGTTTTTGACGCTCATCCTGCTGGCGCTGCAGCCGGTGTGCCTGCTCTATACCCGGGCGGTCATGGAGTCTGCTGCCGCCGAGACCGCGCGGATTATGACTACGACGACGGTGGATGACGACAGCGACTTGGAGGAATTCGCCCGCCGCAGGCTCGCTGCGGTGCCCAACGTCTCGATATTCCATGCCGGAGGCCCGCTGTCGTGGGATATAGAGCTTGGGCGGGCGGGCGCGGGCGGTGCCTCGTCCGTGTCCATTGTCGGCGAAGTGAAGCCCTTGCCCGTGATCGGCGCATTTGCACAGGCCATGGGCAGCGCACGCGAGGGCGGATACGTTGAGCTCAAGGTCGATGTTTCATATCGTTCGCGTCCCGACTGGTTGGAGGGGGATTATGATTCGTGGATTGCTTCTTGGGATTAAGTGTTTTTGGTCAACCCGCGTTCTGGCGCGCCGCCGGTGCCCCGGCTCCCGCCGCAAGCGGGGCGGTTTTATGGGCCGCGCCGGCATCGACCTGTTTATCGAAGACGGCGCTTACACCACGCTCTCCTCGGCGGTAGTCATTCTGGTGGTGCTTACGCTGCTGTTTTCCTCGACGGCGGCGATATGGAGCATGTCGCGCGCCGGAGACACCCAGGTGGCGGCCGATAGCGGTGCGCTGGCGGGCGCCAACGTGGTGTCGTCCTACCATACGGCTGCCACGGTGCTCGATGCGTGTATTTTGAGCTTGGGCCTGGCGGGCTTTGCCACCATTGGTACCGGTCTGGTTGCCATGCTCATACCGGGCGCCGAGGTGGCGGGCGCCGATATCGTCGATACCGGTGTCGAGGTCATTAAGACGCGCAACAAGTTTGCCAAAAGCGCATCCAAGGGTCTTCAGAAAGTAGAGACCGCCCTGCCGTATCTGATTGCCGCGCGCGCCATGCAGGCTGTGTCGGCGCAGGATACCGAGGGTGTGACCTATACCGGCACGGCACTTGCCGTGCCTAGGACATCCGAGTCGGATTTTGCCGCGCTCGAAGGGTCCGAGATCTCGACCGACGCCATCGAAAACACTTCAAAGGATTTGGACTACGCTGCCAAGGAGTTGCAGAAGGCATCCGAGAAGACGGCAAAGGCCAAGGAACGTGCCTGGCTTGCAGATTGCGGCGGGTCGGACAAGGAGTCGGTCGGCAGCTGTTCGTGTATGTGGGAACGCGCGAAAAGCTTAACGGATCTTTCCGGTGGTCAGAACCCGCATTTTGCCTCGAGCATTACCTGGGAGCCGCAGGAGGCTCTCGACCGCGCGAAGGCGTACTACCATCGACGGCTGACAGACGAGGGACCGAAAGGCTCGAGTGTCGAGATGATGGCGGAGTCCGCGGCGCGCAAGGCGTTTTACAGGTATGCGAGCGACGAGGTCGATCGAGCCTACATACATGACGATGGCGACCAGATCTCGTCCTACATTCCGTTGCTGCCGCGAAATTCGGACGAGGTGCGCGCGACCGAGCTCTATACCGATGCGATATGGCCGACGAGCACAAATGACGGCAAGACGTATCTTCACTATGGAACAAGCTGTCCCAACTATGCAAAGGGAACTCCGGGCAGGCTGGCATCGATCGTCGACTATGATGGGTGGGATCCGTGCGAGCGCTGTGGCTTCGATGTGCTCAGCCTTGCTCGCGTGCCCATGCCCACATCGGTGATCGAGAGCGGCTTCGAATACCACTTCGATCGGTTCAAAGACGCCATGGAAGATTATGTCGACTGTCGCAAAAAGGAGATCGAGCTCGAGCGTCAGACCGAGGGCGAGGCCGAGCGCGCGGGCGGCGCATTTGACGACGCCATCAAGGCGCTCTCGGCCGAGCGCCCGCGTATCGCCCCGCCCGGGCGCAACGGCGTGGTCGCCTTTGCGGTCTCGGGCGATGTCACGAGCCCCGACGAGCTCAACTCCTCGTTTAACACGCCGGTTGAACTGGGCAGCCGTGGCGCGATTTCTGCCGCGGTGCTGGCGCCCGACGATGCGACCGCGCAGAACAACGTGCTCGCGCGTTTCTTCTCGACCATGGAGGAGCGCTCGGGCGGAGGCATCGCGGGCGCCTTTGACGGCGTCATGGACGTATGGGGACAGCTGCTGGTGGGGTACGGAGATATCCAGCATGCGGCTGATGAACTCATGGACAACCTGATCGGCGGTCTGGGAGGAGGCAGCGGAGTGCTGGGCTCCATTGCGTCGTGGCTTGGCGATACGGTGTCGGGGTCTGTGGCGGGGTTGGGCCTTGAGCCGTGCGACCTGCGCTTGCGAAAACCCGTGCTGACCGATACCGCAAATGTCATCAAGAGTCCGGGCTCTGATATCTCCGGCCTTTCCAAAGTGCAGGACAACCTGCGAAAGATTCCGCTCGGTGTAACCGACCCCAAGGCGCTTTGCGAGGCCTTGCAGTACCAGGTCGAGCGTACGATCAGCGGGGCAGTGTTCACCATCGCCGAGATTCCGCTGCCCGGTGGCGGCTCCATTCCGATCACCGTCGATGTCGCTACGTTGGCGGGTGCGTTTGGCGGTGGATCGTAATGGCTGTTCGCGCGTGCCTGCACGAGGAGTGCGCCCAGGCAACGGTCGAGATGGCTGTGGTCACTCCCGTGCTTCTGGTGCTGGCACTCATCGTTTACAACATCATGGTCTATACCGGCGCCGTTGCGCGTTTCGATCGCGTAGTGCCCGATATCGTGCTGGCGCACGCCGTGGCGCCGGGTGGGGAGGGCGACGACAGCGCTGTTGACGCTTCGGCGCGCGTGCAGGCCGAGGTCCAGTCCGCCATGGAGGGCTATGACTTGCAGATTGAGGTGTCGAGCGAACAGGGTACGACGGCGACGGACAGCGGCCTGCTCTCGTTATCGGGAACATTTAGGACATACACCTGCACGATGAGCCATAAGCCGTGGCCCGGTGCGCTCAGCATCGCCGGCGTTTCGCTGGGGGCGCCTGCCGCGCTTACGCACGAGCGCGCGGTGACGGTCGATCCGTGGCGTCCAGGGGTGGTCATGTGAGTGCCGTTGCGTCCTATATCGCCTACGCGCGTGCGCTCAACAGGCTCGGTTGGTCGCCGGCGGAGTTTGTGGCTGCCGAGTCGTTTGGCGCACGTCTGCGCGGCATGTTGGGGCGGCAACCGCTCGCCGCTAACGGGCTGCCGCTTGTCATGGCGTTTCCGCACTGTTCCTCGGTCCACACGTGTTTTATGGCCTATCCCATCGATATCGCCTTTATCGATGCACGCGGCTATGTCCTCGCATGCTACGAAAACGTACGTCCCTGGCGTATGTGTTCCTGTCCAGGCGCCTGGGCGGCACTCGAGCGCCCTTCAATCATTGTTTCGCCCCCTGCTCTCCAACGCGTGCCGGCTTAAGAATTGGCGGCAGCGGACTTTCGTCATACGAAATTGGGTAAGATGGAGGAGAAGATGCATGGATGTTGAGATCCATCCCAACGCTAAAAAGCACCTGACGGAAAAGCAGGTGCTTAGCGCTTGGCTTGCGGTTACTGAGTGCATTCGTCGCGAGTCGAAGGGCGAGCCGCCGAGATGGCTTGCGATTGGATGGCTCCCAGACGGACGAAGCGTGGAGCTTGTCGCGGTCGAGCTTGTCCGTGGGTGGCTTATCATTCATGCCTTGTCTCCAGTCCAGAAGAAATTTTGGCAGGAGATTGAACAGGCTCGGCAAAGGGGTCGATGATGGGCAAGACGTATACGGCCGCTAATGGTCAGGTTGTAACGGATGAAATGATTGACGCGTGGTGTGAGTCGTACGAGCGCGGAGAGTTTCCGGATGGCGAACACACCGTTGGTGGGATCGTACATGGACGGCCCCCACTCTCAGGTGAGGGGACGGCAACGCTGTCGGTCAAGATTCCTCTGGGAATGAAGGAGGCCATTCGTCGACGGGCGGCTACCGAGGGGATGACGCCAAGTGAGTTTGCCCGTGCGGCTCTGAGTGAAAAACTTCTTGCTGCCGGATGCCGCTTCTGACGTGCCGATTTATAGAACCGAAGCCGTGCTCAAAAACTTTTTTAAAATTCTCGGTTGACCGGAACGCGTCCTTGGTTATACTAATCAAGCCTTGAAACAAGGCACGCCTCAAATGGCTGGGTAGCTCAGTTGGTAGAGCAGAGGACTGAAAATCCTCGTGTCAGGGGTTCGATTCCCTTCCCCGCCACCTTGAATTGACTAGGACCTCTGCAAAGGGGTCCTTTTCTTTTATGTGGTCCCCGCACGGAAAATGCATCCCAGTCTTTTGCGAAAAAACGGGGCACGCTTTTCAGCCGTCTACTTCCGGCGCATATGTACATCTCGATGCGCCATCTCGGGCCCGCCTGCCCAGACATTCCTTCCGCTTTTGCGCCACTTTGTAGACCGTTCGGTCGCCTGTCTGCATGCGCGGGTATACTCAAATCGATAGATATGTCATGCAAGAGCGATGCGGGCCTAGCCCGTATGATTCAAAAGGGGGCAGTGATGGAGAGGATACTCGGCGTTAATCTCTCTGGCTGGTTTATTCCCGAGCCCTGGGTGACCCCGTCGCTGTATGCGGCGACCGGTGCATCCAACGCGGCGGAGCTGCAAGAGGCAATGGGCGCCGCCGCTTATAACGAACGCATGCGCCGTCACTACGAGACGTTTGTGAGCGAGGACGATTTTCGCCGCATGGCGCAGATCGGCCTCAATGCCGTGCGTCTGCCGGTGCCCTGGTATGCCTTTGGCTCCCAGGAGTCCGATGCCTCCTATATCTCGGTTGTGGACTACATCGATCGAGCTATCGAGTGGGCTGCCAAGTACAACATCCGCGTGCTGCTCGATCTGGCGACGGTGCCGGGTGGCCAGGGCGATTCCAACGATTCGCCCACCACACCGGAGACTGTTGCCGAGTGGCATTCGTCCACCAATGGCCGGCACGTCGCGCTCGATGTTCTGGAGCGCCTGGCCGATCGCTATGGCGAGGCCGAGAGTCTTCTGGGCATCGAGCTGTTGGACACCCCTCAAATGAGCGTCCGCAAGAGCCTCTTTACCATGACGGACGGCATTCCTGCTCATTACCTGCGCAACTTCTATCGTGATGCGTACGAGCTTGTTCGCTCGTATATGTCCGAGGACAAGATCGTTGTCTTTTCCTCTTCGGGCCACCCCGGCGAGTGGAAGCATTTTATGCGCGGCGCCAAGTACAAGAATGTCTACATGGACCTTCATCTGTATCATTACCGCGACGAGCATGCGCTCGACATCACGAGCCCCCGTGGCCTCGTGACTGCTATCTCGCGCAACAAGCGCGAGCTCAAGGATGCAATCGCGACCGGATTCCCCGTTTTGGTGGGTGAATGGTCGGGTGCGGCGATTTTTGCCAACTCGTCGGTTACGCCCGAGGGGCGCAATGCTTATGAGCGCGTGTTTATCGCCAACCAGCTGGCTTCGTTTGCGCCGGCTGCCGGTTGGTTCTTCCAAACGTGGAAGACCGAGAAGCGCATTGCGGCATGGGATGCCCGCGCGGCGCTCGGCACGCTCGAGCGCGGCATGATCGAATAGGTTGATATGACGCAACATGGCGCCCGTACGGGCAAACTTTATGTGGTCGGTACGCCCATCGGCAATCTGGGCGATCTGTCCCCGCGCGTCGGCGAGGCATTTGCCGCCGCCGATGCGATCTGCTGCGAGGACACGCGCGTGACCTCGAAGCTGCTGATGCATCTGGGTATTTCCAAACCGCTCGTCCGCTGCGACGAAAATGTCATTGCAAGCCGCGCCGCCGGCCTGGTCGACCGTCTGCTGGCGGGGGAGACCCTCGCTTTTGCCTCGGATGCCGGTATGCCGAGCGTGTCGGACCCCGGCCAGGCGTTGGTCGAGGCGGCGCGTGAGGCCGATGTGCCCGTCGAGGTTATTCCCGGGCCCTCCGCTTGCGTCACGGCGCTCGTTTCGTCCGGCATTCCCTGCGAGCATTTTTTCTTCGAAGGCTTTTTGGGTCGCAAACATGGTGACCGTGTGCGTCGGCTGCAACGCCTTGCCGTGGTGCCCGGCGCACTCATCTTCTACGAGTCTCCACATCGCATCGTGGCGACGCTCGAAGCCGTGGCCGAGGTTTTTTCCCAGCGTGAGGTTGCCGTCTGCCGCGAACTCACCAAGTTGCACGAGGAGGTCCTGCGCGGATCTGCCACCCAGCTCGCCGAGGAGCTGCGTGCTCGCGGTGAGGTAAAGGGCGAGATCGCGCTGGTCATCGCGCCGCCGAGCGAGGACGAAGATGCCGGTATCGCGCCGATCGGTGCCGTAACCGTAGGTCCCGATGAGGCTCTGCGCGCGGATATCCGCGCCGCGCTCGAGGAGGGGGAGCCCGCTTCTGCGGTGGCCAAGCGCCTGTCGCAAAAGTATTCGCGCCGCAAGCGCGATGTCTATGCCATGGTGCTCGATATGCAATAGATGGAGGATATCTAGCCCTTGCGTTAGAATCATCCCCTGTATGCAACTTTTTTTGGAGGACAGACCCCATGGATCAAAGCAAGCCTTCGTTTTTTATCACGACGCCTATCTACTACGTCAACGCCGATCCGCACCTGGGCACGGCTTATTCCACCATCATCGCCGACGTCCAGGCTCGCTATCGCCGCTCCGCTGGCTTTAACGTCAAGTTTCTGACCGGCATGGACGAGCACGGCGAGAAGGTCGCCGAGGCCGCAGCTAAGCATGACATGACGCCGCAGGAGTGGACCGACAGCCAGGCCCCGCACTTCAAGGAGCTTTGGAGCAAGCTCGAGATCTCCAACGACGACTTCATCCGCACCACCGAGCCGCGCCAGCATCATGCCGTGCAGTATCTGTGGGAGCGCATGAAGGAGTCTGGCTACCTGTATAAGGGCAGCTACGACGGTTGGTATTGCGTGCCCGACGAGACCTACTTCACCGACACGCAGGTTCAGAAGGGTGACGAGGAGTATGGCAGCGTCGGCCAGCATCTGTGCCCCGACTGCCACCGTCCGCTCGAGCGCGTGCAGGAGGAGTCCTACTTCTTTAAGCTTTCCGCCTTCCAGGACAAGCTGCTCAAGCTCTATGACGAGCACCCCGACTTTGTCGAGCCCGCGTTCCGTATGAACGAGGTGCGCAGCTTTGTCGAGGGCGGCCTCAACGACCTTTCCGTGAGCCGCACGAGCTTTGACTGGGGCATCAAGGTTCCGTTTGACGAGGGTCACGTTACCTATGTGTGGTTCGACGCGCTGCTCAACTATATGACGGCCGTCGGCTACGGCGTCGATACCGACGAGGCCCGTGCCGAGCTGGCCTATCGCTGGCCCGCGCAGTTTCACATCGTGGGCAAGGACATCATCCGTTTCCACTGCGTTATTTGGCCGGCCATGCTCATGGCCATCGGCGAGGCCCTGCCCGAGCACGTCTTTGCTCATGGCTTCCTGACCGTGCGCAATGCCGAGACCGGTAAAGCCGAGAAGATGTCCAAGAGCCGTGGCAACGCCATCGCTCCGCAGGATGTCATCGATATGCTGGGCGTCGAGGGCTATCGCTATTACTTTATGACCGACGTGGTGCCCGGCACCGACGGCGCCATCAGCTTCGACCGCATGGAGCAGGTCTACAACGCCGATCTGGCCAACAGCTGGGGTAACCTCATTTCGCGCTCGCTCAACATGAGCGCAAAGTACTTTGACGGCTGCGCCCCGACTAAACCGGCGTCTGCCGACGCGTTCGATAACCCGCTGGCAAAGATTGCCGACGGCCTGGTTGAGCGCTACATGGCCAAGATGGATGTGCTGGATTACGGCGGAGCCAAGGACGAGGTCATGGAGCTCATCCACGCCGCTAACCATTACATCGAGGACTCCGAGCCTTGGGCGCTTGCCAAGGACGAGGCCAAGGCCGACGAGCTGGCATTTGTGATCTACAACCTGCTCGAGGCCATCCGCATTGCCGCCCACCTGCTGATGCCGCTTATGCCCCAGACCTCCACCGAGGCCCTGCGTCGCCTGTCGTGCGAGGAAGAGGCCGCGAGCGATGACCTTAAGGGCGTTTGTGCCTGGGGCCAGCTTGCCGGCGGCCAGCCCGTTGAGAAGGGCGATCCGCTGTTCCCGCGTCTGGGCTAGGACGCCGCGCGAGCGCCATATCGGCAATTTGCTGTTTAGATGTAAGGGCATGGCCGCAACGGTCCATGCCCTTTTGCTTTACGATGCAGCCACCATGTTAAGGAGGCAACCATGACAACTTCGCCTTTAGCAAACCCCACGGCAACCAGGGAGCTGCTGGAGGAGTTTGGCCTTGCGACCAAGCATCGCTTGGGCCAGAACTTCCTAATCGACAACCATGTGATCGAGCGTATTTGCGAGCTTGCCGAGCTTGCGGGTGATGAGCGTGTGCTCGAGGTCGGACCGGGTGTCGGTACGCTTACCCTCGCACTGCTGCAGGAGGCATCGTGCGTCACGTCGATCGAGGCCGATCCCGAGCTCGAGCCGGTGCTCGATGCCCATGCCACCGACTATGCCAACTTCCGTTTTATCATGGGCGACGCGCTCAAGGTGACGCCGGAACAGATTGAGCAGGCTGCTGGCGGCGAGCCCACGGTGTTTGTCGCGAACCTGCCCTATAACGTGGCGGCGACGATCATCTTGCAGTTTTTCCAGACGATGCCCGCGCTCAAGCGTGCCGTGGTCATGGTGCAAAAGGAAGTTGCCGATCGCATTGCCGCGGCCCCCGGCAACAAAACCTATGGCGGCTATACGGCCAAGCTGGGCCTGTATGCGCAGGTGACGGGTCGCTTTGAGGTGCCGCCGCGCTGCTTTATGCCGGCACCGCATGTGGACTCCGCCGTCGTGCGTATCGACCGTGTCGATGGCGCACTGCCCGAGGGACTTGACCGCGACTTTGTGGCTCGCGTGATTGACGCCGCATTTGCCCAACGCCGCAAGACCATTCGCAACTCCATGAGCGCCAACGGCTTTGCCAAGGACGTGCTCGATGCTGCCTTTGAGGCTTGCGGTATCGCGCCCACGTCGCGTGCCGAGACGCTTGACGTTGCTGACTTTGTTCGTCTGGCCCAGGAGCTATCCCATGACGCTTAATGCCGAACGCGTGATGTTTACCAAGAAAAAGAAAACGGTCGTCTGTCCGGAGCCGCTGGCACCACTTGCCGATACCCACGCGCATCTGCTCTCATTTTGGGACAAGGAAGTGCCCGAGACGCTCGTGCGCGCTAAAGCCGCAGGCATCGATCTGTTGGTGACGGTCTTCGATCCCATTGCCGACAAACGAAGCGTGACGGGCTATAGTGACTGGCTCGTGCGTGAAATTCTGCCGATGCGGGATATTCCGCAGATCAAGTATCTCGCTGGTGTTCACCCCTATGGCGCGCCGGATTATACCGACGGCATTCACGCGCAGGTTGTTGCTGCGCTCGACGATCCGTTGTGTGTTGGTATCGGCGAAATTGGCCTGGACTACCACATGGACTATGACGACGATGTCGCGCCGGCGCCTCATGACGTGCAGATTGATTGCATGGCGCGTCAGCTCGAAGTTGCCGTGCGTCGCAACGTGCCGGTGGAGCTACATTTGCGGCACGAGGACACCGACCAAGAGCGCACTTCGCACACGGACGCCTACAACGTGCTTCGCGAGGTGGGTGTGCCTCAGGCCGGTTGCGTGCTGCACTGCTTTGGCGAGGACCGCGCCACGATGGAGCGCTTTGTGGGCTTGGGCTGTTATATCGCCTATGGAGGCGCGGCCACCTTTAAGCGCAACGATGACGTGCGCGAGGCATTTGCGGCAACTCCGCTCGACCGTATTTTGTTCGAGACGGATTGCCCGTATATGGCGCCGGAGCCCATTCGTGGTCTTGAGTGCGAGCCCGCAATGATTTCCATTACGGCAAATGCGCTGATTAACGACCGTGTCGATCGCACAGGGGAGGATGCCGAGGCAATTGCGCGAGCAGCTTGGGAAAATGCCTGCAAACTTTTTCAAAAATAGTTCTTGCGTTCGCGGTGGCGCTCCGTTATTCTAATTCCTGCACGCGGGCGTGGCGGAATTGGCAGACGCGTACGGTTCAGGTCCGTATGGGGGCAACCCCATGAAGGTTCAAGTCCTTTCGCCCGCACCATTGAATGAAAGAGCTCCCAGCAATGGGGGCTTTTTTGTTATGGGCCCATCGCGGGGACTTGAACCTGCGAAGGAGCGAGCGTAAAGAAAACGCGGAGCGTTTTTAGCGAGCTGGCGAGGGCGCCGACAGGCGGCCGATGCCGGTGCGGATCCGCGAAGCGGATACGCGGACGTCCTTTCGCCCGCACCAT